>JAUSPR010000046.1 GCA_030655715.1 Thermoplasmata archaeon | reverse complement strand
GGCTGCGGCAACGGCAGGGACCTTCGTTATCTTGAAGAGAAAGGGTTGAAGGTCATTGGACTGGATATTTCAATGGGCCAGCTTGCGGTTGTAAGGGAGAGATCCTCGGAAACTCCGAATATCCTCCTGGGGGATATAGTCCATCTGCCCTTCAAGGACGGAAAGATGGACGGGGCGCTTCTTGTCGCAACCCTGCATCACGTGCCGGACCAGGCAGAGAGATTGCAGGCATTGAACGAGGTGCACAGATGCCTTATCCAGGGCGGGTTATGTCTTCTCGGGGTCTGGGCCGCTGAACAGCCAAAGTTCAAGGACAATGTCGCGCAAGCGAAAATAGAATTCCAGAATGATTGGGAGCCAGGGGACATTTTACTCGACTGGAACATGCCGGATGGAAGGATTTTCAAGCGGTATTATCATCTATTCTTCGAACAGGAATTCGACAAATTGCTTGAGGAGTCCAATTTCTCTGTCGAAAAAAGGTTCTTCTCAGTTGATAACCATTACGCCATATTGAAAAAATATGATAGCAGTTAATGGAAGATGGCCGATACCGTGGTGAAATTCTATTCCACGGTGACGCTCTTCGCCAGATGCCGGGGCTTGTCAATCTCGCATCCCAGAATATTCGCCACATGGTAGGCCAACAATTGCATCACGACCGAAGTGAGAACAGGCGTGAAAAGCGGTGGGACGTCAGGAATGTAAATAACATGGTCCACATATTTCTCCAATTCACGGTCTCCCTCGGTACCTATTCCGATGACCATGGCGCCTCTGGCACTTACTTCTCCGATATTGCCCAGCATCTTGCCGTGTGTCTGGTCCTTCACTGCAATTGCCACCACCGGCGTTTCGTCGGTAACCAGAGCAAGTGGGCCATGCTTCAGCTCGCCTCCCGGATAACCCTCCGCGTGAATGTAAGAGATTTCCTTCATCTTCAGGGCGCCTTCCAGCGCGACCGGGAAGTTTATGTTTCTACCGAGGAAAAACATGCTTCTAGCACCGGCAATTTCCTGGGCAATTTCAAAAATCTTATCGGACTGGTCAAGGACGCTGCGCACGTTCTTGGGCAGTTTTTTCATTTCATTGGTGAGACGTCTGGCATCGTCAATTCCCAGGCTCTGGGTCGCAACACCGGTTTTGATTGCCAGTGAAAGCATAGCAATCAATTGGGTGATGTATGTCTTGGTAGCGGCCACGCCGACCTCCAATCCGGCCCGGGTGTAAAATATAGAATCTGCTTCCCTGGTCATTGTGCTGCCCACGATGTTCACGATTCCCAAAGTATCCAGACCTCGTTTTTGGGCGGTCTTTATTGCAGATAGCGTATCAGTAGTTTCACCGCTCTGGCTGATTCCTATGACAAGGGGTTTGGAGGTTGTGTCTGAGGAAAAACGATATTCGGAAGCCAGTTCAACGGTCGTGGGAATATGTGCCAGTTCCTCGAACATATACTTGCCCACATAACCTGCATGGTAAGAAGTTCCGCAGGCAATTATCTTGATTGTCTCGGGTCGCAGGCCCAGTGTATAGCCGCTTTCCGCATTGAGGTTTGCGCCCATTATAGTGTCCTGAATTGCGCGGGGCTGTTCAAATATCTCTTTGAGCATGAAATGGTCATAACCGCCTTTCTCGGCCCCTTCAAGGGACATCTCAACCTTTTGCCAGGACCTTTTTATTTCCTTTCCCTCGAAATCGGTTATTTTGACTTGCTCTTTTGTGAGCGTTACAATCTCCCCGTCCAGGAGATAAATCATTCTGTCAGTGTATTCCAGGATGGCCGGAACATCGGAAGCCAGGAAGTTTTCCCGTTTTCCTACACCCACGACGAGCGGACTGATGTTCCTTGCGCCCACTATCTTTCCATTTTCCTTGGAATGCATCGCAACCAGGGCATAGCTGCCTTCCAGCCTTGTCACAGTCTTTCTCATGGCATCTTCAAGATTTCCCTCGAAAAATTCCTCCAGAAGGTGAACAGCGACTTCCGTGTCTGTTTCTGAGCGGAATACATGGCCTCTCTTCATCAGTTCCTCCCTGAGAGCCACATTGTTCTCGATAATACCATTGTGAACAAGGGCAATCTCGCCTTTGCAGTCCAACATGGGATGGGAATTATTTTTTATGGGTGGGCCGTGCGTTGCCCATCTGGTATGGCCAATACCGTATTTTCCTCTAATTTCCGGAAGAATGCTTATCAGATGGTCAATACCACCCTTGTCTTTGAGAAGTGTCATGGCACCATTGGCTATGGCTATTCCGGCAGAATCATAACCCCGATACTCCAGGCGCTTGAGACCCGAGAGTATTACCTCTTTTGCTTGCCTGTTGCCGGTGTATCCAATTATGCCACACATGAAATATCCCTACATAACCTTGGTACTGTCTTCCACATTTTCATCAATAGTAGCATGATGGGCGATTTTGCAATCCGAACCAATAATTGTGCCGGACTTAACGCTAACCTGGCTCCCGATGACTGTTCCTTCGCCAATTAACACACCAAGTCGCTCCACTTTTTTGAACTCGCCCTCCAGCCTGACATGGGCTTCTGACTCTACCGCGCAGAACTGGGGATTTATCTCAACGCCCTCTCCGAGAACTGAATGAGAAACATAAGAACCTGAGCTCAACTGGACATCGTCCATAAGAACGCTGTTTTCCACCACGGTGAATGGGCCGATCCGAACATTATTGCCAATGCTTGTGGATGGGTATATGCATACGGACGGGCCAATTTCACAGCCGTCGCCTATGACCACTGGCCCCATAATATGGGTTCCGGAACGGATGATGGTACCCTCGCCAATCGAGACCTCTCCTTTGAAAGTTACGCCCTTGTCAATCTTGCCAGATATCTTCGAGGCACACTTTCTGAGTGCGACTGCATTCATCGTTAAAATGTCCCAGGGATAAACAACATCGCTCCAGACCTTTGAGGTTCTAACCGCTGTAACCTTTGTTGTTGGAATTATGCTTTGGATAACACTTGTAAGGCCGTATTTTCCGGTTTTCATGACTTTGTCGATAATCGGAAAAATATCCTCGTTCAATTTGTAAATGCCAGTGCTTATCAAATTGCTTAAATGATGCTCCGGCTTCTCAACGATATTCCTAACAGTGTCCCCGGACAGCTCGACCACGCCATATTTCGATGGAGTGTCGCTTTCCGTGACCACAATTCTGTATTTCCCTTTCTTTGCCAATAAATCGCCTATCAGGCTGGAGCTGATGATATTGTCTCCTGCCAGAACAAGGAAATCACCTTTAACACTGTTCTTTGCCATTGAAAGAGCGTAAGCTGTGCCAGCCAGTGCAACCCTCTTTTTCTGGTCCACATATTGAATTTTCGCTTTCCAATTCGAACCATCCTCGAAATGACTCATAATGCTCTCTTTCTTGTATCCCACGACCAATGTTATGTCAGATATCCCATTCTTTACAAGAGCATCGATAGAGTATTCCAGTATCGGCCTATTGGCTATGGGTATCATCGGCTTCGGTTCAGAGTTCGTGAAAGGTCTAAGTCGCGTGCCTTCCCCAGCAGCAAGTATCACAGCTTTCATTATATCACAAATGGGCTTACAACCCATTCTCTATAAAAATCTTT
>JAUSPR010000196.1 GCA_030655715.1 Thermoplasmata archaeon | reverse complement strand
GAGGGTATTAAATATGAAAAGCTTGAAGGTATCTCTTATGAAATGTCGAGACTGAGGGACGATGCCCATAAATTGAACTTTTCCAGAGAACGCATAGTTCCAACAGAGAAATCGATCTACGATTATATCCTGTACGACTCGGGTGTTGAGAAAAAGTTCGCTGAGGGTTTGGAAGCATTAAAAGACGTAAAATATTTCATAAAGCTGCCGGGATGGTTTCAGGTGCCAACACCTATTGGCAACTATAATCCTGACTGGGCAATATTAAGAAAAAACGGCGATATCGTTTATATGATACGGGAGACAAAGGCCACAAAAGACCAGATGCAACTGCGCGGTTTTGAAAACGCAAAAATCAAGTGCGGGGCAAGGCATTTTGAAACAATCGGCGTTGACTATGATGTGGCGATTTCTGTCAATGATCTTTAAAGCAATAATGAATTTCACCGCCTACAAGGTAAATAGATAAATAGGAACAGCGGCCTTTTTTGAATGCTATTTACCTTGTTGAAATAAAAAAGGAAGGTGATATTGATTCATCGGCTGTCCAGCAAAAGGCACGGGCAGCAGATCAGTATTGCACGCATGCAACGGACTATACAACTGGTAACGGTGGCAAACCCTGGATATATGTCCTGATCCCGCACAACGCCGTCATGGGGAACATGAGCGTCGAATATCTTATGAAGAATTTTGAGTATACAGATGGGTAACCCTTGCACAATTTTACGGAATAACCTCCTAGGAACTCAGGGAGTGCCCATCATGTGAAACGAGAGAATGAAAAAAGGCGGGTATTATTACAAAGGTGATAATATCCATGTCCGCATAATCACTTGTTAGCTTTATAAAGGGGGCATAAGTATGGTTTCAAAATTGTCACCGTCAGAACAACTTGCCCACAGCACAGTCCGAATAGAGTGCGAGCTCGCGAATGGTTTAACGGGCACAGGAACGGGGTTTTTCTTTCGGTTTGTCGAAAGCGAAGGAATTCATGTGCCAGCAATCGTGACCAATAAACACGTTGTTGCTGGAGCACGAAAAGGCCAGTTTCTAATGACCCTTGGTGACGCCAATGGCGAACCACTTCAACAAACGCATCACGCATTCTTGTTTGATAATTTCGAGCAAATGTGGATACCTCACCCGGATAAGGATATTGATCTATGCACAATGCCAATTGCGCCTATACTGGAAGCGGCAAAGAAAGAATCTAAACAGCTTTTTTATATCTCACTCGATAAGTCGCTGATCCCATCCAAAGCGGAATATGACGATATGGCTTTGATGGAAGAGATCACAATGGTTGGATATCCAAATGGGATATGGGATCAAGTCAATAACATGCCTATATTTAGGCGTGGTATTACCGCAACACACCCAAATCTTAATTGGAACGGAAAGCCAGAATTTTTGATTGATGCTGCCTGCTTTCCTGGTTCAAGCGGATCACCGGTGTTTCTTTATAATCAGTTCGGTTATGCTACGAAATCAGGTGGCATGACAATTGGCCCTAACCGATTGAAGCTGCTTGGCATTCTCTATGCCGGACCTCAGCATACGGTAAGTGGTGAGATTAAAATCGTTACCATTCCAACACAAAACGTTCCTGTTGCTATTTCGTCTATACCCAACAATCTCGGCATAGTAATCAAAGCCACACAATTGGAGGATTTCGAGCAGTTTTTTCAGAAGGTTCTGGAGACTGAAAGGCAAGCTAACAAACAAATCCAGCCGACGCAGTGACCTGCGCGGCTGATTTCTGGCGTTGTGAGCAGAAGAGAGAAGTATGAATGTATCAATGGCTGAGCTGAGGCTCGCCCTGCAAAGACTCTCTACGGGGAGGAACATACCATACAAGCGTTTCTTCCGCGCCATCTACATGACGTACCAATTAGCTGCAGACGAGAACCTGAAACGCCTTAGACAGCAATTGCAGGGCAACTGGCGGGCGACTAAGCCTCTGAGGATATACACGCCAAAACCGTCCGGCTTGCAGAGGCCGATTACTCTTCTGTCAGTTGATGATCAGATAGTGCTGCAACTCTTGGCGAACCGTGTCGCTGCAAAAATTTATGATAGACGAAAAAGAGTAGAACACAAAGTCGTTTTCAGCAACATTCTGTCGAGACCCAAAGACAACATCTTCTTTCTGGAGGACTGGCACGGGACGTACGCACTGTTCCAAAGAGAATGCGAGAAACACTTCAAAAGAGGCTTCCGCTGGATAGCACATTTCGATTTGGCAGCTTACTATGAGACGATATCCCATGAGCTTCTATTTAAAGTCGTAGCACCCAAGTCTTCCACAAAAGAACCATGGATAACATACAAGAAATGGCTACAGACATGGTCCTCACCTGACGGTACTGACGGACATGCTCATGGAATTCCCCAAGGGCCCATCGCAGCAGATTTTCTTGGAGAAGCTTTTCTGTTACCCTTAGATGAGAAGTTCCTTAGGGCGGGAATGAGATATGTGCGTTATGTAGACGATATTCGTATATTCGCCAAGACTGAGCTCGGAGCACAAAAGGCCGCAGTTGAGCTTGAGGTTTTCTGTCGGAATCATGGCTTGATTCCACAGGGTAAGAAGTTTGCCATTATGAAAGCCGAGAAACTCGATGATGCGCTAGGTACACTTCCGAGCATTCGTCCAACTGACATTGCACCCGATGAAGAGACTCCAAAAATTGAGGTGAATAAGGCCGAAAGCCTATTTGAGGAGGCGATCAGCAGAAGGCCATCATTGCAGATACACGACAAGTCAAAAGCAAGATATGTCCTATTCAGAGCCCCAAGATCTCGTCGTATTCTCGGGAAGTGCATAAAACTGCTGTCAAGGCACCCAGAGCATATTGATGCGTTCGCCAACTTCTTCAGAAATTTCGACAGTTCATTACCACTTGAGAGAGAAATACTACGGATCCTCGAATTGGGAACACCATACGGCTACATAAAAGGTGAGTTATATCAGGTCATCACCAGGATTGGATCAGATAGTGCTCTGCAGACTCTCATGCCAATGGCGAAAGCTGATCTAAAGAACAAGCAGGCCTGTGTCATTCTGAAATGGGGAGCCTATTCGCTGCTTCTTGCATGTCAGAGGAAGGGCTTCTGCCAAATCGCTAAGCGGATTAGTGGGGCAGAGCCCATTGTGAAAGCATGGCTGCTACCCATCATTCCTGAGTCCGAGTACAGTTCCAACGGACTGGTACGAGGACTACTAATGGATCCAGACTATACGGCCGGCATACTTGTCCCAGAGCAGCTTTTCAAACGAACTCATACCTTGCGGGAATACTCTCTTCGTGCGAGAGAATGTAGTGCTGTAGTCCAGAATACTCTAAAATCAATGGGTATTGTTGGAAGAAAATACTCTACGAAAATTGACCAGATTGCGGATATCCTCCATAGACGATTCAGAGTCAATAATGATGGGATCTGGCGGGGCCTTTTTGGGAGGGAATTTACCCATATCCTTAAGATTCTAGTTCAGGCAGATATCTTCTACATTCGGGACAGAAGCAGTTGGCTCCAGTGGCAGAACTCATTCAATGACGCAACGCAGAAAGCGCTCCTTAGCTACATAAATGTACGAGGTCTCGCCGGAGGCGGCAGAATCACGAATCGGAACAACCAGTTGATTGACTTTGGTACACGCCTTGATCCGAGTTGTACATTCTCGCGCCAATATCCGAACATTGCCGATGTTTTTCGGCACATGAACTCGAGGAGAAACAGAATACCGGGCTCTCATCCGTACGACAAGCATACGGTGGAACAAACGTGCTTTCTGAAAGAACAGGAAAGGAACAAATTCGCGAGCCAGTTGCGAACAGCTTACAATGAAATAATACACATTGTTCGATCGAACCCATGAGGCTGCGGAAAGGGGTAATATAGGGACGTCCCATATTTCCTTCGGATTTTCTCTTTCGCAGGTTGGTGCAGAAGGTATTTGACACGGGTAGGCCGAAAGCCTCCTTATACTGCAATGGAAGTGGAATGATGATACAATCTTTTTTAGTCAAAGACGAAGGCAAGACGCTTGAGTTCATGGGGAATTGCCTGTCCCGCGGCGCATTGTTCAGTCTGTTTTCAATGAACTGCCTTGCCCGCAAATCAACTCCGAAGGCATTGACTTCCGAGCTGCTTCCGAGTTCTTTCACTGTGTAAGGGGTTTTGATATAAACGTAGGAGGTATTCATTGAATGAAAGCTACATTATTTAAAGAAGTCGGATGGTTTCTATCAGCGCTTATTGACAATATTGACATGGGCATCATTGGTCTTCCCGATATTCAGCGGCCATTTGTTTGGAAGGCGGCAAAAGTTCGAGATCTTTTTGATTCCATGTATAAAGGCTTTCCTGTGGGCTATCTCCTTTTCTGGGAAAATGGCCTGGAAAATGGACATAAGCAGATAGGAGTGGACA
Source organism: Thermoplasmata archaeon (assembly GCA_030655715.1). GTDB lineage: Archaea > Thermoplasmatota > Thermoplasmata > SG8-5 > SG8-5 > UBA147. The sequence continues at coordinate 1,156 of JAUSPR010000196.1, read as the reverse complement.
AGAAACAAGAAGTGCCCAATCTTCTAATCATCGATGGACAGCAACGGCTCACCGCGCTCTATTCTGTCATGAAAAATGTTCCAATTGTAAAGCAAGACTATACACAGCAAAAGATAATGATTTCATTTCGCCCCAAAGATCAAGTGTTTGATGTCACTGATGCTGCCATCATTCGAAACCCTGAGTTCATAGCAGATATAAGTGTAATTTGGTCGGATGATTTAGGACTCTATTCTTTCACAACTGAATTTATTGAAAAATTGCGCCAGAATAGAGAAGTATCAAAAGAAGAAGAAAAGCAAATCGCTGATACCATCAGCCAGCTTCATAACTTAAGAGGCTATCCTTTTACTGCGCTTGAATTATCTCACACTATAAACGAAGAACAAGTTTCCGAAGTCTTTGTCAGGATTAATAGCAAGGGGGTTACGCTAAATCAGGCTGACTTTATTCTTACCTTAATGTCGGTCTTCTGGGACGAGGGACGTAAGCAGCTAGAAGAATTTTGTCGTACAGCAAGACAGCCTTCCGTGGGGGAGGCATCTTCTTTTAATTACTTCATACAGCCAGCGCCTGATCAATTACTGCGCGTATCGGTTGGCCTTGGATTCAGACGAGCAAGGCTGCAACATGTATATTCAATATTACGCGGTAAAGATCTTGAAACCGAACAATTTTCCGAGGGAAAACGTATTGAACAATTTGACGTATTAAAAAATGCGCAAGCGAAAGTTCTTAATTTGCAGAATTGGTCTGAGTTCTTTAAAGTACTTATGCAAGCCGGATTTCACGGGTCATCAATGATCAGCTCTCAAGCGGCTTTGCTGTATGCTTATGTTATATTTCTCGTTGGAAAGAAAGATTTTCTACTTGGCACGCACGACCTGCGCAATATAATAAGCCGTTGGTTTTTCATGTCTTCTTTGACTGCCCGGTACAGTTCATCGCCGGAGACGACAATGGAGGCCGACCTCGCGCGGTTAAGATCAATTAGAAATGGTGACGATTTTATAAGGACTTTGGATCAAATTATTTTTGATACACTTACAGAAGACTTATGGAATATCACTCTCCCTAATAGCTTGGCCACATCTTCTGCGCGAAGCCCGTCGCTCTTCGCTTATTATGCGGCTTTAAATCTGCTTGATGCCCAGGT
>JAUSPR010000030.1 GCA_030655715.1 Thermoplasmata archaeon | reverse complement strand
GAACAAGAATTTTTTCACATCATTTCTGCGCATGGCTTCCAGAATATTGTAGGTAACCACTAAATTCCTGTCAATGTCCCGGAAATTGTCCTCCAGGCCATGACGAACGTCAGCATTCGCTGCCAGGTGGAATACCGCATCCGCGCCTTTCAGGGCTTCCTCGGTTTTCTTCAGGTCTCCCAGGTCGAATTTTAAAAGCGTGATGGCCTTGGAATCGAGATGCGACTGGACATTCTCCAGATAACCGGTGGTCAGGTTGTCTATGACTGTTACGTTGTGCCCTTCCTTGACCAGCCTGTCCACGACATGGCTGGCAATGAAACCACATCCTCCTGTGACTATTGCTTTCATGTTATCGCAGGGCAATACACATATCAGTTAATAAAATATTTCCAGCTAAACATCTCACCAATTTCAGAAAGTTGAATGCAGTTCGCAGTAATCAATAGCAGAGCATTCGACGATGGTGCGACATCAATAAATTGCTAAATCCAGCACCATATGGCTCATATTATTTTGCTAGCAATCGGTGAATGCAACTCACAGTGATTCCAAATGCCTGAAGGGCTTTGGATGCCAGAAAAAAGCATTCGCCCTGAATCGGCTTTTTATTTGCAACCGGATTCAAAGCGTTGGCCGGTAATCAGCAATCTTGAAGCAATGAGATTACCGGTGATCAAACCCGCTCCTTCTGTGACTATGGCTTTCATGGTATCATCTCGGTATATTGATGTTCATATAATTGATTTCGCATTATTGGATTGAGGCACATTCTCTCAATTTTGCAATGCTGGCAATTGAAATCATTTTTACTTGAATTTCAGCCAGATTCTCTGTGGCCCCTTCTTCCCTGTCCACGATTACGAGAGCGGTTTCGACGATTCCGCCCAATTCTCTCACGGCCAGGATGGCCTTTATCAGGCTTCCCGCGGTTGTGACGGTGTCTTCCACAAATAGGACTTTGTCCCCGGGCTTCAATTCGCCCTCGACCAGCTTTCCTGCGCCATGGTCCTTCTTCTGCTTTCTGACCATCAGGAACGGTATGCCAGTCTCCAGGGAAAGTGCGGTCGCAATCGGTATCGCGCCGAGTTCCACACCAGCAATTTTATCCGATTTGCTGATATGCTGGCTCATGGCCTGGGCAACCTTTTTCAGAAGCTCCGGTCGAGTGGTTACAGACCTGAGGTCGACATAATAATCGCTCTTCCTGCCTGATGCCAGTGTAAAATTTCCCAACTTGAAAGCCCCGGCTTTCACGATTTCTTCCTCAAGCATGTAAACTACCAGTTTCCTCCGTAAGCTATTGTTTTATAATAATCTACGTATGATTCATCGTAAAACTGTATGTTTACAGATAATAGCTATGCACCTAAAATATCAAAGCCCGTCGCTTTGATTAATTATGAGGAAATAAGCACGGTGCATGGCGGTCTCTCACGACCTACCATGGTACATCCTTCTTTCCCATCTTAAATCCTATGATATTGACAGCCCTGTGAAGTATCGGTATCAACACTATCAGGCCAATGAAGCCTACCAGGTATATCCCGTCCAGCATATTGTCATAGAACCAGGCCCATTGAAGCGGGACAATGAGAATGAGCGTGCCAATCAGGAAATCATACTGGTCAAGACCCGGAGCCTTGACACCTCTTCCGACCTTCACACGGCGCTTGATGAAGCTGCCCAGCATGTCCCCGAACATCGAGCCGAAAGCGAGCAGAAACAGGATAAACAGTGTGCAGAGAATACATGGGTCATATGTCCATTTCGGGATGTCCAGCAGGGTCATTATTCCGACCTGTATCAGGCCGATTACCATACCGCTGAGCGTTCCGCCGAAAAGCCCGCGCCAGGTCTTACCGTCTCCCAGGATTCTGGAGCCGTCCTTCATGGTCTTGCCGAAATCAACGGCAGTACCGCCGCCGAACAGCACGGCTGCGGAATTGGGAATGAGCATTGGTACCATGAGCCAGAGCGCCCTCATGATTGCGAAAATTGCATCAATGATTTCATCCATCGGATTAGGATGGCGGAGACAATTATAATAGTTGTTGGTTATGAAACATTCTTATATCGCAGTTGCATTCCTAATCTTGTGATACAATGGACTGGGGCATGAAGAACAGATTGTCAAGGATTATTAAACCGAAGGACGGAAGAACAGTAATGCTGGCCGTGGACCATGGCTATTTCATGGGCCCGACTACCGGTCTGGAGCAGCTGGACAAGATGGTTATGCCTCTCATTCCGCATGCTGATACGCTGATGCTGACGCGCGGCGCGCTTCGGAATTATATACCACCTGAAACTGATATTCCAATAGTCCTGAGAGTTTCGGGAGGAACCAGCATTTTGAACGATGATTTGCTGCATGAGGGCATTACAGTCTCCATGGAAGATGCAGTGCGGCTGAATGTTTCAGGTGTCGCGTTCTCGATAATGGTAGGTGCTAAGTTTGAAAGAGACACCTTGCTCGCATTTACCGAAATAGTGGACGAGGCCGAAACTCTCGGAATTCCAGTAATCGCAGTAACTGCCGTTGGAAAGGACATGAAACGGGATGCAAAATATATGGCCCTGGCTTCCAGGATCGCGGTTGAACTGGGCGCTCACATTGTCAAGACTTATTACGTTGAAGGATTCGAGAAGGTTGTGGAATCCTGCCCAGTGCCAGTCGTTATAGCCGGCGGTAAGAAAACCGAGGAAAAAATCGCTCTGGAAACAGCATACAATGCAATCCAGGCAGGCGCGGTCGGAGTGGACATGGGCCGGAACATTTTCCAGGCCAAGGACCCTATCGCGATGATTCATGCGGTGAATACCATCGTGCATGGCAATCACACGCCGGAAGAGGCTTACCAGGAAATGACCAGGGTCAAAAGGGACAAGTATTCCAGACGTTAGCCCATATTGTCAAAGAAACTTCCCAAATTTTCGGTTGCAGAGGCTTCCTTCTTCTCGCGTAGCTTGATGGCATGCTCCTTGGCTTCAGCGTGCATATTGACAACATCATCCCTGCTTGGCATCTTGTCCTCACGTTTAACAAGATACCAGGGCGATAGAATCTCGACGCCTGCATTGTAGAACGCTGCCTGAACATTGTTTATGACCTGGGATCTTATGGCAGGTATGGATTTCGGCTTCTCGCAATAGGCCCGTAGTTTGTATGTGATGGCATAATCGCCCATATCGATGGCTATGGCCATTGGTTTTGGGTCATGGAGTATGCTCTTGGTATGGATGGCGCCAGTTTCCAGGAGTTCGATGGCCCATTTGACTGGAACTTCGTAGCCAATCGAAACGTCTATTTCGATTGCTACTGCCCCGGAGCGAGTGTAATTTATCATCTTGCTGGAAAGAACAAGGTTATTTGGCACTTCGACGATTTCATTATTGAGGGTTTTGACACGCGTGTAAAGGAGTGCCACCTCGATTATATCGCATATCATGCCGTCATCTATGCTCACCCGGTCGCCCTTGTCATAAGGTTTCGTGCTCTGGAGAATGAGTCCTGAAAGGCCATTTCCTATTGAACCGGTTGCGGCCATCGCCACTATCATGCCGACCATTGTGGTCATAAGGATAACAATGAGCGTTCCCATCTCTTGCATCCCGGCCATGCTCAATACCGTGAACACCATTATGAGACCGAAAATGAAGATTACAGCGGCCTTTATTCCCGTACTGAGCATCTTAATCATCTGTGGTGAAAATTTAGAATCCCTGTCTTTCAGGTCATCTAAAAATGTGTTTGTGAAACGCATGGCCAGATAAATAATAATCACGATTGTTACCACAAATATAATATTCCCAAGGTTCTTGCTCAGGAAACCAAGGAAACCCGATGAAATCGTATCATACAGTCCAATAGCGGAAAGCAGGACTACTCCGACCATCAGGGCGAAAATAACAATAATTGCGTATTTCAGAACAATGTGTATCAGGAAAAATACGGTTGGAGGAATGCCATCTTTCGATTGCCCTCTTTTGCTTTTTATTTTCTCCATCAGGGAATCCAGGAACAAAAGGGATAACCTTGCGCCCAGAATCAAAATAAAAGACAACATTAATGCATTGAACCAAAGTGAAAATGACTGTGTTGGCACGCCCGAGAAAAGTTTCCAGAAATAGCTAACCAATGTCATCATGACATAAAGCCCCAGAAGTCCGTAAATCACACGAATCGAGAAGGTAAGTACTTTCAGAGCATCATTGGAAAATTTGTGTTTTTTTCCATCGCGGAAATTATTCAACCTGGTATCGATTATAACATAACCAACTAGAAAGCCAATTCCGACTGCCAGGAGAACAATCAGATAGACCCAGTTATTGATGAGGTATCCGCCAAATGACCATAGGCCGGCCCCAGTAACTTCCTTCACAGTAATATTTTGCCAGTAATGACCATTCTGAGCATATGGGCCGTAAACTTCATTGTGAACAATATCTGAACCATCGTAAATTGTGACATTGTATGACCCACCAGGAATCCCAATCTGAAAATGCCCATTCGTTTCGGTGTAAACACTGGTTTTATAGCTGGACCCGGTCGCACTTGCCTCAACCAGGACGGTCGGGTTCGTCATCTGATTGTAATTCTCGATATAACCCTCCAGGAAGCTGGTTTCCGGAATAGCAAATGATGTAGTTATGTCATGTGTGGTAGTTAAGTTAGGCCCAATCAGAATGCCTGTTACATTCTCCAGCAAAGTATCCACAAGCACAGCCCTTATGTCATAGCTTCCAACAGGCAAATCGAGACTGTAGAAACCGTTCTGGTCAGTTACTCTCGCTTGCTGGTAACCAGCGTTATTTGATATCGTGATGTAGACGTTCGGTATACCGGAATCATAATTGGTATTCACCACGGTTCCGGAAATTGTCCCGTAGCCCGCATTCTGCGCGCTGGTGAATGGAATGGCCAGCATACTGAATAAAACAATGAAGGTGATGGCTATCGAAAGCCCGCTATTCATTTTGGAGAGGCATTTCATAAATCGCAACCCACTCTTGAATGAAAGAACCACTAGGTGTTTAATATAATTTCGGCTATTTTGCCGATATTATTATATAAGAATCAGATATAACAACTATTCAATAACAATGAATTTAAGGGGAAAAGTATGAAGTTCAAGGAATTGCCTGGCAGGATTTTCACACTTTCTGTAATGATAATGCTGGCAATAATTCTCTGGTTTGTCAATTACAGGTTCGAGGACTTTACCTTCCTGGGCATTATTTGGAATCCCTATTTTTTGAAGGGATTTATGAGCCTGATCGCCCTGGCCATAATTTATTTGGTTTTCAAGATAATATTTGAGGGCGCTTTCATCGGAAGCGTGAAGGAGTACAAAGCCAGATATTCATTCAAGAAGGCGGTCAGCGTTCTCTATTATGCTGGATGCCTTATTGTCCTCACTGCCATATGGGTGGAGAACCCCCAGAGCCTTTTCCTGGCGTTCGGGCTGATAGGTGCAGGAATTGCCATCGCCCTCCAGGACCTGTTCAAAAACTTTGTCGGCGGCATTTTGATACTGACCAGCAAAATTTATTCTGTTGGTGACAGGGTGGAAATCGATAAAATATATGGCGATGTTCTAGATGTCGGAGTTTTCTACACCACTCTGATGGAGTTACGCGGCTGGGTCTCGGGCGACCAGGCAAGCGGCAGGATCACACTTGTTCCGAACGGCCGTGTCCTGTCCAGCACTATGAACAATTACACGAAGGACCATAATTTCATCTGGGACGAGGTAACTATCCCCATAACCTTTGACAGCGATTGGAAGATGGCCCAGGAGAAGTTCATGGCAATAGCTGTGAGCCAAACCCAACACAATCTGAAGCATGCTGAGGAAGGAATCTCCCAAATACGGGACAAATATTATGCCGACCAAGCTCGAAATCTCGAACCTGTTACTTATCTGAAGATCACGGATAACTGGGTCGAGGTGTCCATTAGATATACCGTTAATGTCTATGAGAGGCGCAAGGTCCAGAATGGCATTCATCACGGCATTCTTGAGGAAATAGCCAGAAACGATAAAATCAAAATTGCCTCTGCGACTTTTGACATTGTGGGTTTCCCCGAAGTAAAGGTAAAGGGGGGCTTGGATGGCTAAATTTCTCAAGAAGCCAGCATTTCTGAAGATACCGACCTTCAAAATTCCCAAGCTGACTAAAAAACGCTCACAGTCTGTAGGCCTTCCTCCTGGCACGCCTGTGTACATTGGCGAGGAACGGGCCGAGCCAGTGCGAATATCTTGCATGAATTTCAGCAAGGACAAGTTCGATGAACGCCAAGATGTAACCGTTAACGAATGTAAGACCCTGGCCAATACGCCAGAGGTAACATGGATTAATGTTGATGGTATTTATGATACCCAAATCATTTCCAGCATTGGCGATGCTTA
>JAUSPR010000022.1 GCA_030655715.1 Thermoplasmata archaeon | reverse complement strand
TGACGTCATCCTTGCTGATTTGGCGTATTTTCATGTCTGTGACCTTCCTCGCATCTTCTTTATTGAGAATGAGATAAAACAAGAACAATTTTTTAAACAGTGCGGCATCGTACGGCCGATCTGCCATTGAAAATAACTGTGCATCGTACAAATCCCGTGCGGTGCCCCGGGAGACAAGAGCCCTGACCTTCTGCGCCATTATCTCCTCGTATCCATATGAAATACTCTGGACTTCGCCCAGTATTGTGAAGGGATGTTCAAAGGTCTGCTTTTCTAATTCCAGAACAGGGAGCCTTTCACCGTAGTTGATTTCAACCTTCAATTTATCCGTGCTCCCAGCTACGGTCGTATATCCAAGTTCGAATTGTTCTTCCAGATACATCGAGTATGGCTTGTCGAATCTGTAACCCTGGCTCTTGATTAATTTCTCAAGTATTTGGCGAATCTCCAAGCGATCTTTCACCATGACCGCTTTTTCTATGCTTCCAACATAATTCAGGTCTACGTCCACCGATAAACGTTTCATACCCAGATATATGAATTGAATTGCAGTACCACCCTTTAGTGCGAGACACTCCACAAGTCTCGGATTTGTCTGGATTTCCTTCACAAGCGCCAGCAAGCGATATGCCTTCTCCAGTACCCCTCTGTTGAAGTCTGTTTCGTGCGACACTCCGTCGAAGTATCTTTTGTCAGGGTAATTAAACAAAGCGCATCAACTCCTCGATATTCTTCGGGACTATTAAATTCCATTCTCCGATGAACCTGCCTTGGCCTGGTACGTGACGTTGCATCAGGTAGTACGTCTTCCTCCCGACCTTCTTCTTGAGTTGGTTCATGAAATCCTCTGAGGGCTTGAAATCTGCCTTGAGAAGGGAAAGTATGTAGCCTGTCTTCTGGTATAGACTTCGCTCGCCGAACTTCCTCAGGTGGTTACCCAGATTGTCAAAATCAAGCATATGGAATGTCTGCACGCTCTTCAGAAATTCCTCCGGGCCGCCGCAATAATCCAGACGCCTCAGGCAGTCCAGAAAGGTGCGCTCCCTGTCCGTGACAGGCAGCTTTATGCCCCCCCGCCAGACTTCAACAATGCCGAACAATTTCTCCGTGGTCACGAATGTGTACAGCGTTCCCTGAAATTCAAAGCCATTCAGCGATCTATCCCTCATATAGAAGATTGTGTTGAAGTGAGACTGCGCAACGCCGTACATTTCCAGCGCCGAGTGATAGGCAAGAGCACCAGTACCTCCTGCACGATGGGCAATCACATATCTGTCTATCTCGTGGTATTTCCCCTCGTATTCCACCGGCACGGCGGCGTAGAGCCCCCTGTGTACTCTAACGGCGAGGCCACGCTTTGTCAGGGCGTACATAACGTCCCTTGCGCGGCGGCTACTCCCACATATCTCAGACACCGCAGCAGTATCCATGACGCGCTGTCGAAGCATCTCCCGATACACGCGTGCAGTGCATGTGTTTCCTACCTTGATTTGTTCGTTGACCGTCATTTTCATCGATGAAAAGCACAATACGAGTAATAGAATATAAAGTTTTCTACCTTTAAAACGCCAAAAGACGTTTATTTTATAGATTAACGAAGAAAAAGGAGTAGAAATATGATGAAATAATTGCCGATTTTCTTACTTCCCCTTGAACCTCGCCGCCCGCTTATCCAAGAACGCGGCCATCCCTTCCTTCTGTTCCTCGGTCGAGAAGCAGCAGCCGAATGCATCGGCCTCCTTTGCCAGGCCGCTGTTCTGGTCCGTGTCCATTGCAAAGGTTATCAGTTCCTTACAAGAACGGACTGCATTCTGGCCGTTTGTGCTTATCTGACTAGCAAGTTTTACTGCCTCACCCATGAGGTTTTCATGGGGTATAACCATGTTGGTTAATCCGATTCTGAGTGCCTCTTCGGCCCGGATATTGCGACCGCTGAAGACCAATTCCTTGCCCATTCCCCTCCCAACTATCCGAGGCAGGCGCTGGGTGCCGGCAAATCCCGGAGTGATGCCGAGCTTCACTTCAGGCTGGCCGAAAACCGCCTTTTCCGAGGCGAGAATAATATCGCAGGCCATGGCAAGTTCCGTGCCGCCGCCAAGCGCATAGCCGTTCACCGCCGCAATGACAGGTTTGGAGCAATTTTCTATGGCAAAACAGCAGCGCTGGCCATTGCGGCCGTACTCCCTGCCATCGACAGTGTTTTTCACGCTCATCTCCTTTATGTCGCCACCTGCAATGAAGGCTTTATCTCCTGCGCCAGTGATTATTATCACGTCCACTTCCACATCAGAATCGAGGCCGTTGAAACAATGCTCAATTTCCAGCACTGTGGGAGTGTCCAGAGTGTTCAGAACTTCTGGTTTATTGACAGTAACTATTGCGATTCTATTTTCTTTCTCGATTTTCAGGAATTTGTACATGTTCTCACTGCCATTGCATAATTGCCATCTTGGATAAAAAGATTCAGTTGACTATTGACCTGACAATTCGCCTGTCATTCTCGAATGTAAGAATTTTAATGGCTTCCGCAAGCTCCAACCATGAATGTTCAGCGAAATCCGGTTCCAGCTTCATTTCCGGTTCTCCGCCTCCATTCAATTTCATTAGAAAATAATGCACTGTCTTCTTGTAATTAACATTATCCGGTCGCCAGAAAAATATGTACCTGACCAGGCCGATTTCTCTTGCAATTTTGAGATCCTTGAGACCGGTTTCCTCTTCGACTTCCCTCAGGGCGGTTTGCCTGAGCGTTTCCCCGGGCTCGATGCGGCCTTTTGGAAGAACCCAGGTTCCTTCCTGCTTCCTTCTGAGCACCAGAACGCGGCCTTGTTTGTCCAGGATAACACCGCCCGCTGAAACTACGGGGTGAACTGGCTTTCCCGGGTCTGGACGTCCTGTCAGTGAAGGTTCTCTCACTAGAGCACCTCGGCCTTGCTGGTGCCGTCCGGATTTTCCGAAACCTGAATCACATTGCCCATCAATTCCTTCACGTCCTCAACATGGGTTATGAGGAATATCTGTTTAAATCTGTTGCTCAATCCGTTTAATGTGGAAAGAAGCGTTCGTTTCCGCCCGGAATCCTGACTGCCGAAAATCTCATCCAGAACAATCATATCGAAACTGTTCGTGCCATGTCGGGTCGCTATAATCTCGGATATGGCCAGCCTCAAACATAAATTGGCCATGTCCTTCTCACCGCCTGAAAACCGTTCCAGATTGTGGTACTCGCCAGCATCCCGAATAGATATCTCATAATCCTCGTCCAGTGTTATCTCATTGTAACGGCCTTCGGTGAGAACGCCCAGGAACTCGGATGACATACTTGCCAGCGCCGGCCTAATCCTTGAAATCAGATGCTGGCGGAACTCACTCATTATCTCTTCTAGCGAGGCAAGTATATCAGCTTGAGATTTTCTTTCCTCGAATTTTGATTTTACCTTTTCCAGCCTGCCCAGTTCCCTTGTCCAGGCAATGTGGCGCTCTTCGAATCTTGCCAATTCGGAATCACATTCCATGAAATTTTTATCAAAGGAGCGAACCTGGCCCAGCAATTTCTCAAGTGCGCCCCTGGACCTATCATAAGTGGACTG
>JAUSPR010000018.1 GCA_030655715.1 Thermoplasmata archaeon | reverse complement strand
CGGCGAGGTCATCATAACGACCCGAAAACCGGAGCCAGGCAGAGAAATCAGCCCGAGGAAAGTCGCGGACATGGTGAAGTCCGGACAATCAATTCTTCTGCTGTTCGGCCTGGGGCCGCATGGACTTCCGAAGGAATTATTCAAAGTTGGAAAATACCATCTGGACATTTCTGGAAAAGGTTATTCATTGGAAACGGCGACGGCGATTGGCGCGGTTCCAGCGGTGTTGAGGACGCTAGTTGACGGATTGTAGATTGGGTAATTTTCGATTGTGAGATTGACGGAACGACATATTGTAAACAACAATCTAAAATCTACAATTATTAAATCTACAATAAAAGGCATTCTGTCAGCAACAATATAAACTACCAGCCCTAAAGGACTGAGCGTTCTCGGCATTTGTACAGTAAATTATAGAAAGAGGCTTTTCTTTATCTCATCTATTACATATTCGTTAACCATCTCAAACGCAGGCAGCCGCCCGAATATCAGGGACTCCAGTTCGGATTTCCATATATCCCTCTTTCGCATGATGGATGATTCTAATTCCCCACGGTCAAAAGATTTCTCATAATATTCCATTTTTTCTTCCACCAGTGCCAGATTGGTTTTCACTCCTTTTTTCAGAAGGAACCATACATCATACAGATCTCTGGCCTTCTCCCGAGTCATCAGAGCCCGGAACTTTTCGGCCAGAATCTCAGGATGGGACATCACAGAAACACTGAACGGAAGCTGATCAGGATAGGGGGTTTCGATAAATATCATTTCTGGAGCCAGGATGTTTTTCTCTCGTCTGCTAATATCGATTCTCACGTAACATCTCTCGATTTCTCTGGAAAACAGCGGCCCCTCCGCGCCTATGCGAAGCACCTGGCTGCGTTCCATGTCGGAGATCAAACTGCCTTGCGCCTGCACTCCCATGTACTCCAAATCCTTGAGAATTGTCTGGAGGAATGTTTCCACATCCAGGTCATCACCCATTACATTGAAATCCAGGTCTTCCGAGAATCTGTCGAGCCCAATGGAGAACATCAGGGCGGTTCCTCCCTTGAATATCATATCATGAGAGGAGTAAATGGACCTCAGCGTGAGAACCTGAATGTAATGTTTTTCCTGCTGATGCGGCTTCATCCCTGTAATTCGGGAGATTCTGAGTAATTCCTCTCTTCCTATCATCCAACCACCTCATTGACGTACAGTTTCCATCTGGATTCGTATATTTCCACTCTCCTAGACAACGGATTGAGGTGGTATGAAACTTTCGTGGAGGGCTTTAGATTAGTCTTTTCTCCGAGTTGTTCCATGAGATAGCCAGCTCTTCTGATTACCGCTTCACTGCCCATTTTTATTACATATTCCTCGAATAGACTGGCATCAAATCCACCCGACAGAGCCTCGAATACCGTGGAAAAAGACGCATACCTGGGGCGATACAGCGAATCAACGGCTGCCTTTTCAAGGTCAGCCAGCATGACGAAACTATCGCCCTTCTTGTGCTTTCTGTAGCCGAATAATTTATCCGGGGGAAATTTGATGAAATTTATTCGGGTATTCATGAAATTCAATTCCCTTTTCTTTCTTGCGGCCACCACCAAGAGGCTGTCAACCACCTGGTCCAGACGGCCATGTAGATAGAAGGCGCTGGAAAACGAGAGATATGATGGATTGCTCACCTGTGTGGCCACAATAAATGAGTCTTCCGTTATAGAAAACCTGCCTTTTTCTACCGGATAAATCATTTCCATCTCCTTCAACCGATGTGTGTAGACGGAAGCCGCCCCCGATGATATGCCCAACAGTCTGGCGAGGTCTCTGGTGGTGAACACGGCCAGGCCGGAAGCGGCCAATTTCTCGGGGACTTTGTACAGTTTCACGTGACAAGACTAGGAATTAATCATATAAATAATTTCCCCAATATTAACAGATTTGTTAAGGATGGGGGATGAAAATATATTATGCACCTCGACCTGGGCATTACCGGGAAGGGGTATTCCATGGAGACGGCGACGGCGATTGGCGCGGTGCCGGCAGTGCTGAGGACATTAATCAGCATCCAAAGTCCTTAATCAGCATCCAAAGTCCTGATGGACATTTGGAACGGACTATTGCGGATTTTTAATCCCGAACAATGCCAAATCCAAATTGGTCAACAATTAATGGGTAATAGTCCCGAGCATGATTTGTCTCGCGCATCTTGACCACGCCCAGGAACAGGTTCGCACGGTTGGCGTATTCTTCCGTTTTGATGTGGATTATTCCATCGGCAAGGAACTCCTCCACGCCGTACTGGCCGAACTGGCCCTGGCCCTCGCCGTACATCTCGGAGATAAGGAACACAGTCAGACCCAGGTCGCGAAGCCTCTCGAAGAAGAAGAACAATTCGCTTCTCGGGTTCTTGAACGTGGTCAGCGAGTAAAGCGCCGAGAGGGAATCAATAACAACCGCATCGCATCCGAAACTCTCCTTGTAGCTTTTCAGCTGGTTGATTATGGACTTGGGCCAGTCAATGCTCTCGACAGTATCTGAATTGGCTTCCTTGCGAAGCGCGGCCATGTCAACGACTACCAGGTCATCAAGGTCCGAAACCATCAAACTCTTTGCCGCGTCCTTCTTCAGGCCAAGCTTCCTCATGTGTTTCTGAAGGCTCTGGCGGCTCTGCTCCAGGGAAAGATAAACTGACTTGCGGCCTTCTTTTTCAGATAGCTTGTGCAACATGTAGTATGCGAAAGATGATTTCATTGAGCCGGCCCTTCCACAGATAAGCACCACATGCTTTACCGGGATACCGCCCTCCAGCAACTCGTCCAGGCCGTCAACGAATGTCGGCAAACGGTCTTCCTCGCCAAGTTTTTCCTGCGCCTTCTCATTTGCAGGATTCAGTGCCAGCGCCTTCTTGTAA
>JAUSPR010000016.1 GCA_030655715.1 Thermoplasmata archaeon | reverse complement strand
TTGGAAAGGCTCACAACATCGTAGACCTTTTCATTTTGGCGCTTCATTTCATCATGTATTAATTCTTCAATATCAGCGGGATTGAAACTCACCGCCCATGCCCACGTGCCAAATCGCCCATGTTTATTCACCGCCTGGACCCACTCATCCAGGAACCTGCGTTTGGTTTGGTCCATCTTCGTATCCTGACCCTTGACCTCAAGGATTAAATGTGTTCCATTTTTCAATCGAATGATAAAATCAGGCCAGTATTTTTTAACTTCACCTTCGAATATGTAATATATCTCAAATCCCAGATGGTCATTCTTCACCCAAGCTTCGACGTTAGGATTGCTATCTAGCTTGAAGGATTCAGTCGCTTCCCATGTGCTATCAAACACGCACATGTTGATGTGTGATTTCTTCGCATGCTCGCAAGGTCTGCTGGTGTACCAAGTGCGCATATCTCCTGTGGATCTGATAGAATTATCCTTGTCAAAAACAGGCTCCAATGTGTCCGTATTTTCGAATCGGATGGCTTCCCAAATATGCTGAACAATCTTGTGCATGTTGAGCGTCAGAAGAACTCGGACTCTCAGCTCGTCTTCATAAACTGATTTGGGTCTTATTATTATTTTATCACTCTTGATGACCGTTTCCACAAGTTTAACAAGTTGCATAAGAAGATAACTTTTTTCGCCTGGCCAGGTCTTTTCCATTTGAGTATATACGTCTCTGGCGGCCTCAAAGATAATCCGTTGGAGTCGGTATTTTTCTCCCAACTTGTTTAAATCAATCTCAGTCATCTTTGTTATATCGGTTTTTCCCTCAAGAATAGGGGCCATCTCGGCCTTGGTTCTTGTATTTGTGGCATCGAAGGATAGCACTTCGACCTTTTCCATATCCAATTCGAGAGTGGGTTTGTACACATGGTCAATCCGCAGGACATTCGGCCATTTAATTTCATAAGTAATCTTTTCAATATCTGGTTCAATGCGTGATTTGATTGTTTCTGCCTGAGGGATAGTGCCGTCCTCATTTGATTCATGAGGCATAAATGAGAAGGGAATGCCGAATATATTGACATATTCCGCTTTGAATAGGCCATTCTCTTCGGTTTCATAACTTGTACGTCTTAGACCTCTGCCAACTACCTGTTCGCAGAGCAATTGACTCGAAAAAGCCCTTAAACCCATTATTTGGGTGACTGTCTTTGCATCCCACCCTTCTGATAGCATGCCTACAGATATCACATTCTGTATCTGTTCTCCAGGTTTACCTACTTTTCCAACTGTGTCAACCTGTTCTCTCAGGTATTTTGCTCTGTCCTTCTGTGAGAGCCGTGAAGGGTCAAAATCATCATCGTATGCGAATAGGCTCTCCTCGTCAGTGTTCTCAGCTTCCTTGAGAACCTTGGAATCAATGTGAAGCATCTGGTTTATTTCGCATAGTTCGTCAACCATTATTTTCTTGTGCTCAAACATATATTTTATTCTAGCAGCAGTTTCGGTTCGATTGGCAACAGATATCATCACTGGCGGGGTCTTGTAATTTGGTGATTTTTTCCATGCCTCCAGTGTATCCAGCCAATCTTTTGCCAGAATGTTATAAGCTTCTTTCACTAACTTCGGCAGTTCCTCCTGCTCCTCTGCAGGTCTACTCAAATCAACTTTAACCTCGGGATTGTTGTAAAGGTGATAGAATTTCGATTTGTAATCATTTGAAAGTTGACCATCATCTCTAACTACCACTCTTGGGGTTTTCACAAGGCCAGACTCGATTGCATCGGTGAGTCCGAAATCGCTGACTACCCAGGTATATACTTCTTCTTCACCTATCTTCTTGCTACCTGCTGGTTTGTAAGGAGTTGCGGTAAAATCATAACAAGAATGAATTTTCCTGGTTTTGTGAATTCTGTCAAGCCCTCCAATCCAAACTGTGGCTTCCTCCACACCATATTCGACTTTCTCAGAACGCGAATACTTTCCAGAGGAAGTAATATTATCGCGCCAGGCATGGTGAGCTTCATCATTAATTATAAGGAGATTCGATACGTTGGAAAGGTCGCCAAGCACTTCTCGGGTATATGCCTCATCGCTCAGGATCCCTCTTTTATCGACACTTCGTTTCTTTTGGATTTGCTCTTCGTTCTCCCAACTTAGCTTGTGCCAATTTATAATCTTGACTTTGGCCTGTCGGAGGCCGTCCATTAAACCGGCCGGGACTACGTTGAACTCATCGTAATAATTGCCGATTGAGGAAGGGATTAAGACCTGCAATCGATTTTTAACAGTCAATCCTGGCGATACCACAAGAATATATTTAGTGAACCTGGTATCCTGCGGATATGCGACCTTATTCAATACCTGCCAGGCAATCAGCATGTTCATCACAATGGTTTTTCCTGAACCTGTTGCCATCTTCGAGCAGATGCGTCTGAATTCACTGCCATCCGAGGGGATTTCGATTCCGGTCTTTTCGGATTCTGGAGCTTCGGCAAGCCACATCAAAGTCTCGATTGCTTCTAGCTGGCAAAAGAAAAATTTCCTGTTTGTACGCTCTTCCTCGGCTTTCCAGTGCTCCAACAGTCTCAGCGTTATTCCTGTCGCTCCGGGATATCCTTTCTCGCGCCAAGCTTTGACACGCGGCCTAATCTGGTTCACAAGAGGAATTTTCACAAATATGCCTGGGTCATCGAATTCCTTCGATTTCTCGGTGGCGACCACATAACCGGCTTCTCTCCGGCCATCCTTCTTCTCGAACAGCCTGGTCTCCCTATTGTATGCCCAATGCAGTTTTGGTTCTTCAAATGGCGAGTTGATAATTAGCTTGTCAATTCCCTTTGGCATCAATCCACCTCGATGACCTTGAGGCTTTCAATGCCCCTGTCATCAATTATCTTTACAGCGATACGCTTGTTAGGGCCGGACTCGAATGGAATGGATACAGTTCCCCTGTATGTTTCAATAAGTTCCTGGTCAATCTCAGCTTTGAGGTTCTTTGCAAGTTTAGTCCAACCTTCTTTTTCTCCGGACATGGGGAAAAATACCTGTCTGGGGTAAAGGCTTCGGCCATCATAATCAGTGTCAAGCATCCACATTGCGATCTTTTCGGGTCCGCCGGATTCAATGTTGCCAGTCTTTACGTTGTAGTAATCGAAACCCATAACTTTTACTGCGTACTTCCCGGCTTTCTTATCAATATGTACGTCAGGCTGGCCCATGAGCCAGAAGCTTTCGTTGCTTGGAGGGCCTTTCTTAAGGTCATGAGTAAGCAAATCAGCGTTCATCTGAGCTTTTAGCATGGTCACGCCGTGCCATTTTGTCTCGTCAATGTCCTTGGCAGCTTCAGGGTCGAATTGGAATGCAGCGAACACAATCATGTCCGCTTTCGGCCTCATCTTCTCAGCCTCATCAAGTGCCAGCTCGACCTGTCTTCTCTCAAGCGGAGCGTGTTCAGGACCAAAGGAGATAACCACAAGTTTCCGGCCATCCTTGGTTTCGGCTTTGGCATGAAGATACCTGGTTCCTGGCAAGGTCTCAACCCTGCTGAATTCAATCTTCTGCCCACCCTTGCCTCGAATTCCTGTTCTAAGTAACTCATCTTTCCAATCTGATTGACGGAGAGTTTCGCCTTCCCTAGCAATGCCTGTATCGACTGGAATATCTTGTTTAATTCCATCCAGAGATTTTACAGACGGCGATGGAACTGCTTCTACAGTGAAAGGACCGGTGACTCTGACTTTCTGCTTGTCCACATATGGTTGGTCATAAAGTGTCTCTGTTGCTGGCGGTTCGTTATTAGCTATTGATTTCAAAGTGATATGTGGAACCGTCTTATAGTTGAATCCAGAGCCCACACCTTCATTTGGATGCGACAATTCGTAGTAATTGAATACCGGTGTCATCAATCTCTGTTTGGCAAGGGCAACAGCCACTCTGGAAGTGTCACATGTAATCCATCTGCGACCCCATTGTTCAGCAGTAAAAGCGGTTGTTCCAGAACCACAGGTTGGGTCCAGGACGAGGTCGCCTGGGTCGGTGGTCATAAGAAGGCATCTTTCGATTGTTAGAGTTCCGGTTTGTACAACAAAAATTTTTTTGGTAAATGTGCCTATAATTGTATCACCCCATACATTTACAATTGGCATTACTGGAAAGTCATTTTCAAAGCGTTTATAAGCTAATGAGTTTCCCTGGCTAATTATACGCCCTTTATTCTTTAAAATTTCCATTCCTTCTTTGGATGTTGTCCAATGCCTTCCTTTTGAAGGATAATATGTGCGGCCCTCAAATTCAAAGGGGAATGCTCCACTCGATGTTTCTCCTTGGCCACTTATATCCGCGGCTCTAAATCTTTGTCCTTTTGGTAAATCAACTTCACCTCTCATTTCAGAAATTGTAAGTTTTCTACACTCACCAGAAGGTAATTCTATCCATGAAAAAGTTCCAAGTTCAGTTCGTTCTACTTTTGGTAAAAATAATTGTCTGTATTTTACTTTAATTTTGTCTTTTGCATACCAAAGTAAATAATCATAATTACTGGATAATAAGTTACCTATCAATGCGGCTGTTTTTATAAATGATATTTGTCCACAGAAATTTTTTACCCCATATATTTCATCCATCATTTCTCTGACATGATGCACGTTCTCATCTGAAATCTGCACGAACACGCTCCCCGATTCCGTCAGCAGTTCCCTGGCCAGCAACAACCTGTCCCGCAGGTATGTTAGGTATGAGTGGATGCCCAGCTCCCATGTGTCACGGAAGGCTTTAATCATCTCCGGCTCCTGAGTTAGATCCTCATTCTTGCCGTCCTTCACGTCCCGCTTATTGACGAAGGGCTGAAAATTGGAGCCATACTTGATTCCGTAAGGCGGGTCAATGTAAATCATCTGGACCTTCCCGGCCATGCCCTCTTTCTCTAGAAGAGAATTCATGACCAGCAGGGAATCACCTGCAATCAACCGGTTTGACCAGTTGTGCTTGTGTTTGTAAAACTCTACGGCTTCCCTGAGCGGAGGATTCTCCTCTGTGAACTCGAAAAGGGATGCCTGGAACTGGATTCCGTTCTTCTTCCGCACAGTCTCAATAATTGTCCTGGGGTCAATTCGTTCATGAACATGGAGCGATACCGTAGGGACCTCAAACGATGTGTGCTCGGTCTTACCTGCCCACTGGAGTTGTGGATCCAGGTGGGAATCCATCGGTCTTCTGTTAAGCCCACAACCCCTCCCGTAATCGTTTTCTTTCCACATGCGGATCAAGTGCCTGGCTAGTGTAGACATCCATCAGGAGTTCGTAAGAGTTTTGAAATCCACAAAGTTTCAAGACCTTGGTGAGATGTTTACTCGCC
>JAUSPR010000015.1 GCA_030655715.1 Thermoplasmata archaeon | reverse complement strand
CAGTCGAGATTTTCGGTTATTCCAGAGAAGAATTGATGAAGATGACACATCTTGACCTTATAATCTCAGAGGACAGGGAACAGATGCGGCAGATAATGGAGAATGCCAAACAAACCGGCGTCGCCCTTGGCGAACTGGAATTCTGGGTGCAGGGGAAAGACGGGACAAGAAAATATGTTCGTACCAGGACTTCCACAACACTGGAAGGTGGCACTGCTAGTGAGTTCATCATCACTACTGATATAACCGCAAGAAAGATGGCCGAGGACGAGAACAAACGCAAGATGATGAAGTTCCTGCTGGAAGATGGACGACTGTACCTCGTGAAGGAGTTCAGGCCCAGCATATCTTTAGAAGCATTCAATGACCTTCTTAATCTGGATTATTTCGGTATGGTGCTTTCCAGGACAACCAAAAAAGATTTGGCCAAATCAATACATGGCCCATTCGAACATTTCTGGTTGGGAGAGAAGGCCGGTGAGGAACCCTTTGGAGAGATACTGAATACTATAGAAAAAATGGGGGGAAAGAGCGCGATTCTCATTGAAAGGCTGGATTATCTGATTTTCAAATATGGTTTCAAGGATACACTGACTTTCATTTACAGACTCAGAGATCAAATTTATCTCAAGGAACAAGTAGTCATTATTTCAATGGACATATCGACCATGAAAGAAGATGAGCTGAACGTCATGGAGAAGGAAACCAATGAAATTGAGCAAAGGCTGGTTCCCAAGCCAAATGAAGAATTATTCGAGATTGCGCAATTGATATACGAAAAAAATAGTTCCGGAATCAAGCCATCATATTCGGAAATCGGTGAGGAACTCAAACTGAGCAAACCCACTTTCAGGAAACGAGTGAGAAGATTGATAAACGCGGGGTATGCGGTTGAGGTTACAAAGGGCAACAAGAAGGTACTTGAACTCACGCAAAAAGGACGAAGCCTGTTTTTCAAGTAATGGATTTCATATAATTTCACAACATTTTTCACTATCGTGATATACTGTGAAAAGCTATCTCCTATAGTATAATAAATCACACCAAGGGGCTGGAAGATGGTGAAATTGGTCACTGTACTTGAAAAACAGGCATGTATGAAATGTAGGGGCACCGGTAAGACTGGTGCAGGTCAAAAATGTTCTTATTGCAGTGGTAAAGGGAAGGTAGAGGTAGAGGTTCTCAGGTAAATCAAAACCTATGTTTTATCTTTTCACAACTTTTCATAACATTTTTCTTAAACGAGATATACTGTGAAACCCCTATTGAGGTACAGGATGGTATGAAAAATGATGTACCGAGACCACAAAGAGTATAACCGGCGAGTTGAGCCGGACCACGAGCTTCTCAGAAGCTGGCTCCGTGGAGATTCGGGCGTGGAGAGCCTCAGGAAATGGCTCGACATCATGTACAATTAATACCTCCAGCGAATCCTTCGGGATTCGCCCATACGCAAATCATGAACCGAGATTCCTGCGAACCATCGGTTCGCATACCGGATAAAGATGAACTCTTCCCCACTTGGGTGGTGCTATTCTCTCTCCAACCTAGGCTTTATGCCAAAAGCACCACCCCTTTTTTTATTCCGGTAATCTCAACGTTTCTAGTTTGCTGATTACCGGCCATTTGTTGAGAGTGGTTGCTGTGTTATTGCTTACTCAAGGCGAATTCTCGAAATGCTGACATTTAAGTGTTGAATTCACCAATCGCCAAT
Source organism: Thermoplasmata archaeon (assembly GCA_030655715.1). Lineage (GTDB taxonomy): Archaea > Thermoplasmatota > Thermoplasmata > SG8-5 > SG8-5 > UBA147. The sequence goes on along the minus strand of JAUSPR010000015.1, from coordinate 852 downwards.
AGATTGTTGCGAGCCGCATGGCACTGATTTATCTCCCAGTTTGTTGCCATGCCATGGTCGAATCCTTTGCTTACAAATGAGGGGAGTTGGATTCAACGATTGAATTATTATTGTCTGGACATTTTTATTTTGTATTTAAAATACAATCTGCCCGGACAAATAAAACACCAATGTGATAACTGCAATCGTTCCCACCAGTACCACAGGCATGAACGGGTAAGCGTCCCGGCTCCCGAACCCCCTCAGCACCGGCCTGAACACCAAATCAAGGATTTTCAATAGCACAATGAAAATAATTATGAACGCTGGCGTGAGCAGAGCCATGACGACCGCGCAGGCCATGACATCCCCTGTTGCAAGCTTGAAAAGCGCGCCAATGTGTTTGTTCGATATCGCTATAAAAACAATGATGAGTGCCCATTTGATCATGAACTGGATGTTTTCCATGTCTCCGAATTCCCAGAGGTCCAGTACAATGAAAGCGATTAGACACAACACCCACACTTCGACAAATTCGCTCTGCGCACTCATGCGTTTCAGGTCGCTTAGCGATGCGACAGTAAACGAGCCCAGCAGGAATACCAGGCCATACAGTTGAAACGGTGACAATGTCAGGATGAGCCACTCGGGGAGCATGTGCTCATGGTATGAATTTCATGGATTAAGTAAGTATGTGTAAATGTAAGTATTCAGTGAAATGAAGTATTGACTATTGTAGATAAGGCACATTTGCCCCCCTTATGTTCCAATCATCTTGAATGTCTTTCGGACACATAACCTTTACCCTCCTAACACCTCATCTTGAGATAACATTTCGTGTTTCAAGTGTATATACTCCTCAATGAGCCGTTG
>JAUSPR010000267.1 GCA_030655715.1 Thermoplasmata archaeon | reverse complement strand
AGATAATTCCGGTAGAGGCAGGTATGAACTACCCAAGATGCATCGGCGGGAAGAGGGCGGGCCCGCCGGAAGATTGCGGGGGGGTGAGTGGCTACGGGGAACTGTTGAAGAACCTTCGGAACCCAAAACACAAGGAGCATGAAGAGATGTGGTCGTGGGTGGGCAGGGAATTCGACCCGGAGGATTTCAACCCCGAGGACGTGAGATTTGACAACCCGGATAAGCGCCTTAAAAATGTATTCAGATAGAGCACGCATGTCCCTCGTTGAATGCATTTCCAATCATTTTGAAGCGACGCATTCGACCATGGCACGCAAACAATCTATCACTAAATCGAGTGGCCATGCTGCTCGCAACATTCTGTAAGCAATTGTTGGATTCGAAAGCTAAATCCAAGCTTATGGAGAATCCGACCTGAGTGGGCATTTTAGAAGCAAACACTCTCAACAAACCCTGTAAACCGGCAATCAGCAATCAATAAGCAAAAGGATTGCCGGTTTACAGCTCCAGCGTGCTCTGCGTCTTCAATTTGAATCCTTTCACCGGCTCCAGCATCGGGTCCTTTTCCAATACTCGTTTTGTTTCCAGGAGCGGTACGCTGACAAGTATCTCGCGCGTCCTGCCGCCCCTGCCGAAGCTCTTCACCCTGGCGCTGACCAGGCCCATCATATCAAGTTCAGATATCAAGTCCGCCACACGACGCTGGGTGAGCAAACTTGTTCCTGATTTTTTTGCCAGCCCTTTGTAAGCGGTGTAAACATCACCGGTCATCTGTTTGTGGTTGCCGTTTTCCTCGCCCAGGAGTATTCCGAGGAGCACTAACTTTGATTGAAGGGGGAGTGTGCGCACCGCCTCAATTACGCAATCCAGTTCAATCTTATTCTTTGCCTTGATGACATGGTTCTCATTTATCTCGGTTTCATTGTTTCGCTCGGCTATTTCCGCTGCCACTCTTAGAAGATCAAGAGCGCGCCTGGCGTCGCCGTGCTCATGCGCTTCTACTGCTGCGCATAATGCCATCACGCCATCACCGATTATACCTTTCTCGAATGCCATTTCCGCCCTCTGGACAAGTATGTCCTTGAGCTGGTCTGCGTCGTATGGCGGGAAAACAATTTTCTCATCGCTCAATCTGCTCCTAACCCTTGGGTCCAGCATTTCAGTGAACTTGAGGTCATTGGATATGCCTATGAGGCTGAGCTTGGCATTCTTCAGGTCATCATTAATTTTTGTCAGATGGTAAAGCGTATCATCGCCGCTCTTGTACACAAATCGATCTATTTCATCCAGAACCACAACAACGACCTTAGGAGTCTGGTCAATTTTTTCCCAGAGAATATTGTATACCCTTTCTGTGGACCAGCCTGTTGGCGGTATGCGCTCGTCAAAGTCCTCGATAAAGTGATTGCCAATATTCTGGAGCACTCCATATTGAGTGTCAACGACCTCACAGTTGATGTAGATATATCTTACATCCTTGAATGGCTCTGGAAGACTGTCTGCAGCTTTTTTTATCTCCTTGCCCAGGTATTTGGCTGTGGCTGTTTTGCCGGTTCCGGTTTTACCGAAAACCAGGATATTGGAAGGCTGGTCACCTCTCAGAGCTGAAACTAGGATTGAAGCTATCTGATTGATCTGCTCGTCCCTGTGAAGCAGCTTCTCCGGGATGTAAGACGGTCTCAGAACGTCCCTGTCCCTTTTGAATATGGACTTGTTTTCAAGGAATTCCTTGAATATGTTTTCCTGCATTGTGGCCTCCCCCTCTAATGGGCCCGATTATATTTACCAGCATATGCCAGTGCCCACGGTTTCACCGCCCTTTTGGAGCGAGTGCCCGACCCCTATATTTCGTGTGGAAACAAGAATGTCCCGATGGGCTAGGGTACGAAAGCAAGGCCTATACAAAAACCTTTGCTGTTATGTACCAGATTAGTTACCATATCTGTCATCATGATTTAACATATTCTTACCCATATCCGCAAATCTAATGATTGTTATTGTGAATAATAATTTAAATAAAGTGCTACCCCGATATTTCATGATTCATCTTGAGTAACACTTATTTAGTTTCGTAGAATCATAACTAAACTAAGTTCAATAATGTCGCGTGGGGGAGGTATTTGAAGCGGAACTACTTATTTTACTTTTAATTTGGTCTTCTTGTTAATAACCATTTTCTCGTATTTGGGATGTAGTTTCCATGCGAGTTCTTCAATTCTGTCCTGATTTTTGACAAATATGGCCTTACTATCGGTCTTCATCAATTTCTTGAATTCTTTCAGCTGGCTCCTGAAACTCCAGAGATAGTAAATGCCCGGAATGAGTATTATGAAACCGAGAATTATAACCCAAAATGCCCAATTTCCAATTGAGTCATTGGCCCAGAGACGAATGTCAGTATCGCCAGGTTTGAAATTTATGCTCAGGACACTTAACAGTACCATTGGCATACCAAAGATTATTCCAAGTACACAGAGTCCTGGTTTGTTCTCATGAATGAAAGTTTTATATGAGATTATAATCACCTCTTGAACCCAGATAATGGTATTGGATATAATGTTTATTGAAGATTGAATCATTAAATAAATATCAAGAGCATATTTAATAATCAGGTCGCGTTGCATATTCGATAACATGAACAGGACTGCTCTGAACCAAAAGCATATTGAGTGTGAAGGAAAGTTGGTGGATTTCCATGGTTG
>JAUSPR010000264.1 GCA_030655715.1 Thermoplasmata archaeon | reverse complement strand
ATACACTCTCCTAAAAGGGATTGCTTGCAACTCTGCCCTTTTTTCCCACATTTTGAAAGGCACCAAGGCCATAGGACCTATATGCCAACGACTGAAACAGTGGACACTACAACAGCTCATCAAAACTACAAAACCACTCCCGACCTAACAAACTGCAAAAGTTCTGTTTAGATTTAATAATTGACGGATGGCTATTTTAAATCGGGTAATTTTCAATTTGGTAATTGACGGGCCGTCTTTATCCCAGCAACAATTAACAAATTTACAATTAACAAATCTACAATTTTAAGGGCTGGTAGTTTGCGCAACAATTAACAAATTTACTATCAACAAATCTACAATTTAGGAGCAAACTTCAGAATACTGAATGCTTACTAGCTGGCGGCAGGCTTAAATATTATCTCCTCACATATGCGGCCGAGGCGAGTAAAATGGCAGACTGGACAGGGCCGATGAACAAGCTGGACGAATACCGTTACGAGATACCGATTACTTACAAGAAGGGCATGCGCACATCCGGCGTTATTTTCGCGGATGCCAAGATGATCGAAATGGTGATGAAGGACAATGCCCCCGAACAGGTGGCCAATGTCGCGACCATTCCCGGAATATTGGGCAAGTCCATGGCCATGCCAGACATCCATTGGGGCTATGGTTTTCCGATCGGCGGAGTTGCGGCAACTGATTTTGATGACGGCGTATTGTCGCCGGGCGGTGTTGGCTTCGACATAAACTGCGGAGTAAGACTAGTCAAGACCAATCTCACAGAAAATGACGTCAAGAATAAAGTCAACCACCTAATCGACAAGATGTTCGAGAACGTGCCTTCCGGTCTGGGCTCCAAGGGCAAGGTCAGGCTCAATCCCACCGAGCTAAATGACGTGCTGGACACCGGCTCGGAGTGGGCCATCGAGAACGGTTATGGCTGGGAATCTGACCTGGTGCATACCGAAGAAAACGGCCGCATGAGGAATGCGGATTCAGACTTCGTCAGCAAGGACGCCAAGAAGAGGGGCGCGCCACAGCTGGGCAGTCTGGGCGCAGGCAATCACTTTCTGGAAATTCAGAAGGTCGAGGAGATTTTCGACCCAGAAGCAGCAAAGGCTTACGGCATTGACAATATCGGCCAAATAATGATAATGATTCACACCGGCTCAAGAGGTGCTGGTCATCAGATTGCAACCGATTACCTCAGGGACATGGAGACCGCGGTGAAAAAATACAATATCGAACTGCCTGACCGCCAACTGGCCTGCGCTCCCGCACAATCCCCTGAGGCTCAGGCATATTTCAAGGCCATGGGCTGCGGTGCGAACTTCGCATGGGCCAACCGCCAGTTAATCCTCCATTGGGTTAGAGAATCTTTCGAGAAGGTAATGGGCCAGAGCGCGGAAGAACTGGAAATGAAACTGGTTTACGATGTATGCCACAATATTGCCAAGCTGGAAGAGCATGATGTCGATGGAAAGCGCACCAAGGTCTATGTACACAGAAAGGGCGCGACAAGGGCGTTCGGACCTGGTCACAAGGACATTCCGTCAGATTACAGTGAATGGGGCCAGCCAGTTCTCATACCCGGAGACATGGGCACGGCAAGCTATGTTCTTGCAGGCACGGATAAGGCCATGAAAGAAAGTTTCGGCTCCACATGCCACGGTGCTGGAAGGATCATGTCCAGGCAGGCTGCCATAAGAAAATTCTCGTCAGGCCAGATAAAGGAAGAGCTGAGGCGCGATGGCATCTATGTCAAGGCAGCATCCAATGGAGTTCTGACCGAGGAAGCACCTCAAGCCTACAAGCGCATTGACGATGTCGTGAAGGTTGTGGCAGGCGCAGGAATTTCCAGACTGGTAGCTAAAATGAAGCCCCTAGGTGTCATGAAAGGTTAGCGGTATCAAAACCTCGTGGTTTTGAACGCCTTTGGCCGGTATGAAAGTCTTTGGATTTTGAACGCTTTTGTTTCATCTGAAGCCCCCTGATTATGGGCATTGATTAACAGTTAAATCTTAATAGCTGGATTTCGTTATACTTACGGGAACAAACATGTTGGAGGCATTGCAATTAACCGGCTATGATCCATTATTTGGCGGCGCATGCTGTCTTATTTACATAGTTATTTTCATAGTGTACATCTATCTCTGCGTCTGGGTTTACAGGGATGCTGAGAAGCGCGGTTCCAGCGGCGCGCTATGGGCCGTTTTGGTGTTCTTCTTCGGCTGGATAGCTCTGATTATCTGGCTCCTTGTGAGGCCCCCCATCCGCCAGTACGGTTACCAGGGATATGGGTACATGGCTCCACCGCCAACGCCGGTATTCCAGTACTGCCCGGGTTGCGGCCAGCCCATGACGTTTGTTCCGCAATACAATAGATGGTACTGCAATTACTGCAGAAAATACCAATAGGCATGCATTTCCACAGTGATAACCATCACAATATCATTTTATACAGAGTTGTCTTCATGAACCCCATATGTCTGAATATGATTACGAATCCCTTTTAAAGAGGGCCAAGGCCAACCTGCCCGAGGTAACGAGTAACGGCGAGAGATTCCAGATACTTGAGCCAGACCTCTTTATCGAAGGCAAGACTACAGTCTTCAAGAACTTCGGTGAAATTGCCGAATCCTTCCGAAGGGAGCCCGAGGCAATTCTTGCTTATCTGTTGAGAGAAATGGGTACAGCCGGAAATCTTGACGGCCGCAGGGCGATTTTCAAGAGCAGGCTCGGTATGGAGCAGGTCAAGACGCGTTTGAAGGCCTACCTCAATACCTTTGTATTGTGTTCGGAATGCGGCAAGCCAGACTCGAAGCTCGTCAAGGAAGGCAGAGTCCTCATCCTGGAATGCGAGGCATGCGGTGCTCACCGTCCAGTGAAAGTTCCGAGAATCATTACCGTCGAGGGTCCGGCACTGGTCGTGGGCAATACTTACGATGTTATAATCCAGGACCTGGGCAAAAAGGGCGATGGAATAGCCAAGGTTGACAAGTATATCATTTTCGTGCCAGGCACCACAAAGGGAACAACCGTGAAGATAAAGATTGATAATATTTCAGGCACATCCGCCTTCGCCCAGGTAGTAACGGAGTAGATGATTTCATGCCGAAATGGGGCAAGTACCGGTCAGTCATTTCAATGGGCATCATTTTTACTGTCACAATAGTACTAGGCATGTTTTTATCTCTTTCATTTATGGATATGGGATACCAGGCATTCGAGGACCCGGAGAGTCTCTGGATTCCTGTGATGTATATCATCCTGATACTGATTTTCTCTGGCGTTATACTTTTCCTTGCAAAGAAAAAGAAACTTGGATTCATCCAGGGACTTGTCCTTTTCACGACCGGTATGGCTCTGATGTACGTGTTCATAATTCCGTATGATTATCTGCTGGGAATGATGTTCACCCAGTCCTATATTTATAGGCATTATGACGCGCTCAGCTACCTGCTGCTTTTCATGTGCATTGGCACGGCAGGCATTCTAACTTACATTCTCTACAAATATCCAGAGTGGTATGTGGTTGATACAATCGGAATAATTGTTGGTGCCGGCATCTGCGCGATTCTGGGAATTTCTCTCGGGATACTACCGCTATTCCTTCTGATGATTGCCCTGGCAATTTACGATGCAATTTCAGTTTACAAGACCAAACACATGATAGATCTTGCAGATGCCGTCATCGAGAAGAGGCTTCCTGTGGTAATGGTGGTTCCCAAGAGTCGGAATTATTCATTCAGGAACCAGAAGAGCCTGAAGGGCACATTAAAATCCAAAGGCAAGCGAGAGGCCATGTTCATGGGCCTCGGAGACATAGTATTCCCTGGCAGCCTTGTAATTTCTGCAATGACATTCCTGGGTGACCAAGTTGTTATTCAGGGTCAGACATACTGGGAACCCACAATGGCGAGCTTCGGTGTGGCAATTACCACATTGATTGGTGCACTGGTTGGGTATTCAATACTCATGAGATATGTGATGAAAGGCCGGCCACAGGCCGGTCTGCCACTTCTCAACTCCGGCGCAATCTTAGGCTTCGCAGTCGGGTATTTCCTCATATTCCAGGACTTCAGCCTGGGCATATTTTAGTACAACTTACTGGCCTCTGAGAACGTGCGGTCAAAATGCTTTTTGACTGGAGATTAAACTACCGACCATTTTAATCCTTGGAAAATGAAGTCATGCGGAAATTTACCTGTATAGGCCATGCACCTGAATAATCAAAGCCATCCTCTTTGATTTTCTCTGATGTCATTAGCACGGTGCATGGCGGTATTCTCTTACACACATCCGCTATCATTGGTTCATAAGTTTCATATTAATGGTTATATAATTCCAGCCCGGCTAAAACGCTTTTTGGCTGTTGATAATAACTTGCGAAACTTTAATACCAATCGTCTTATTGACCTCCCATGAGGAGATTAATATGCAAGCAGGACAAATGGCCTATGATAGGGCAATAACGGTATTTTCCCCGGACGGGAGGCTATTCCAGGTCGAGTACGCCAGGGTGGCGGTCGGCAGGGGTACCACGACTGTGGGTTTGAAATTCAAGAACGGAGTCATACTTATGGCGGACAAGAAGACAAGGAGCAAACTTGTCGAGTCAAACTCCGTCGAGAAAATTTTTCAGATTGACGAGCATATCGGCTGCGCTACATCCGGATTGGTCGCAGACGCACGAACACTCGTGGACTATGCGAGAATAATCGCACAGATAAACAAGGTAACCTACGAGGAAAAGATTTCCACCGAGATGCTGGTCAAGAGAATTTGTGATTATAAGCAGAATTACACCCAGTACGGCGGAGTTAGACCTTTCGGTACTGCGCTTTTAGTGGGCGGTGTTGACAGCCAGGGCATTCACCTTTTCGAGACAGACCCGAGCGGTGCGCTGAGCTCCTACAAGGCAGGTTGCATTGGTTCCGGTCGTTCTCAGGTCATCGAACTTTTCGAGAACAAGTTCAATGATGGCATGAGCCTGGATGACGCAGTCGTTCTGGGCCTGGAAGGTCTTAAGATCAGCGGTGAGGAAGCTCCCACCGACACCACGGTCGAGATAGGCCTCATCAAGAAGGGCGAGAAATTTGAAAGACTTGAGCCGGACCAGATAAAGAAATATACGGACAAATTATAGGGGATAACATGGCAGGACCAAGAGGCGGTTCCAGAGGGGGTCAGATCGAAAAGGAACACATAGATGACCTCATGGATGGCATGGTAATTGCCAGATTGGATTCTCACGGCCACAGTTTCGAGATCATTCTTGAGGCAGATTATGTGAACGACGGCAAGGCCGATGAATGGAAGGACATAATCGACCACATGCCCGCGGACGAGATTTTCACCGATGCCAGGAAAGCGACCCGTTCTCCCAAAGAGGAGATGGAAACTGCTTTCGGGGTATCAAGCATAAAGGACATTGCCATCGAGATTATGAAAATAGGTCAGGTTCAACTTACAACGGAACAACGCCGCGAGATGCAGGAAGACAAACGTAAACAGATTGTCGCCATGATTGTCAGGGACGGAATGAACCCACAGACAAAAACTCCTCATCCGCCCCAGAGAATTGAAAATGCCATGGCCGAAGCCGGTATCCACATTGACCCAATGAAGCCGGTGTCCGTACAGGTAAAGGACGTGATTCAGGCTCTTAGGGCGATTCTCCCAATTAGTTTCGAAAAGATAAAACTGGCAATCAAGCTCCAGGGCGATGATTACGGTAAATGCTATGGTGACATCAAGAGTCTGGGAACCATCACAGGGGAGGATTGGACCGCGGATGG
>JAUSPR010000254.1 GCA_030655715.1 Thermoplasmata archaeon | reverse complement strand
AAGTTCATTGATGAGCTTTTGTCTGTATTTTATGGACTTGAAGGATTCTATAATGCCAATATCAGGGAGGAACTGGTGGGCTCTGCGCTGCTGGGACTTTCCCCTCATACATCAGGCGGCGTTCTATGCAGACTCATCGGTTTCACAAAGGCCAGCGTCGGTTATGCACACCCGTTCTTCCATGCCGCGAAAAGGCGCAACTGCGACGGTGATGAAGATTGCTTCATGCTTCTGATGGATGGTCTTCTGAACTTCTCTGTTTCCTACCTGCCAGAAAAACGAGGCGGCAGAATGGATGCGCCACTCGTTCTGATGACTCGCATTGACCCAAATGAAATTGACAAGGAAGCGCATAATATTGACGTGATGTTCAAATATCCCCTAAAATTTTACAAGGCCACGCTGGAAAATGTGAACCCCAAGACACTGGAAAAAATTCTGGACACTGTGGGCAGCCGCATCGGTTCGAACCTCCAGTATGAAAATTTCGGTTATACGATTGAAACTACCGACATCTCGGACGGTCCAACTGTCTCATCGTACAAGACACTGGATAGCATGGGCGAAAAGACGCAAGTCCAGCTTAATCTGGCCAGGCTGATAATGGCAGTGGATGAGAAAGACGTGGCCGAGCGTCTGTTGAAAAATCATTTCATTCCGGACATGGCAGGAAACCTTAGAACATTTTCCAATCAGAAATTGAGATGCACCAAGTGCGGCGGAAAATATCGCCGTATGCCGCTTGCCGGCCAGTGCAAATGCGGTCACAAATTAAATTTAACTGTTCATGTTGCCAGCGTTATGAAATACCTGGAGATGAGCAAGACAATTGCCAGGGACTTCGATGTTTCTCCCTATGTTTCACAGCGCATCGAATTGCTGGAGGAAGGCATGTGCTCGCTTTTCGAGAACGATAAAGTCAAGGATTGCAAGCTGTCTGATTTCTTCTAAGATAATTGCTGGCCCACTATTTCGTTTGCCATTTCCAGAAATTGATTCACATTCTCGGGGCTAATGGTCGCGCCTGCCGCGATATTATGGCCGCCCCCGGCACCGCCGAGCTTCTGTGTTGCCTGGCGCATGACCTCGGATAAATCCAAACCGGCATTCACCAAAATTCTGGTACCCCTTCCTGAAATCTTGATGCCGTCATCGGCCTCTGCCAGCGCGAATATTGGTTTTCTATCATCTATTTTTCCCGAGCCGAATAACATGCCTGCGACCGTGCCCACGATTGTGTCGCGTATCATAGACCCGACATGAACAAATTGAATGTACTCCATCTGGCTGATGCCAGTCGCTTCCATGATTTTCAATGAATCAATAAGTTGGCGTCTATGGCCTTTCCTCAGGCCCAGCGCCAGGTCCAGAGATTCATCACGATCGCCCTTGCAGACATCCATTCCAAGTTTCGCGGCATCATAACGGCCGCATGAGTTCAGCAGGGTGGCGCATTCCTTTGCCTCGTGCAGTTCCGTGGCCTTCTTTTCCAGTGGAAAGAGATAGACCTCGCCGATGAATAAGTCGCGTGGTACTAGCTTTTCAAGTGCAGATATTATCAATTTTCTTTCGGATTTCTTCATATCCACCCAGGCGCGCCAATTTTCCCCTTTTTTCAGGTTGATTCCCAGGCCCATGAAGAACTCCATGCTGCCGCGATAATCGTCAGTAACGCCGTCAATGTTCAGGTCGCTTGCGTACTGAAGCATCTTCCAGATTGGCCGTGTCTCCCTGCCGAACAGATTGACGTCTTCCTCGACCTCCAGCACTCCGAAGTCCAATGCATCAACCAAGATTTGCCTGTTTGTACCTGTGAGCCTTCCATTTTCCCTGTCCTGCATATCTCCAACAGCACCGATTATGGCAAGGTGGGCGAACCTTCTGAGCTCAGGATTCATTGCCCTGGCAACCAGGTAAGCAGTACCTGCACCGCTGATATCTGTGCCTCCGTCCCGACCGGCCATGTGCGGATTCACTTGAATAAAATCTTCACATCCTGAATCATCATAATCGAATAAAGTTTTCTTCTTTCCATTGGTCTTGGGTTCGCATTCCAGGGGCTTGTGATGGTCTGAAATTACCCCCTTCAATCCGCCCAGGACATCGGTCGAGCCGCTCCCCAGATCAGTGAACCAGACTGTTTCAGGTTTCTTCGCCCGAAGCTCGTCAGCAAATGCTGAATCAAGCTTTTTAATGAAAATTACTTCATGAGAAATTTTGGAATCGTCAAGTGCCAGTGAGGCTAAGCTGCCCGCTGTTATGCCGTCCGCGTCAATGTGGCTTACGACTGTCACGTGAGATGCATTCCTCAATAGTTCGGCTGCCTTGCTGGCCGCTTCTTCCATGCTATGGGATAGCCGGACAAGATTATAAGATATATTCCTAGGTTGGTGAAAGTATTTATCAGTATTCGAACCCTTTGCTTAAAATTGTTAGCTGCCAGGGTTCGAACGTACTTAGTGATAATGGTCAAGAAAGCATCAGGCGTGAACGCCTGAGATGAATTGACCAATTACACGAATGTGAACAAGAAATAGACCGCCATGCGCCGTGAGTATACAAACATCTTAAATCAAAGCCATATGGCTTTGATAAATCAGGTGCATGGCCTATACATGTAAACTTCCAGCCCTGGCAATAAACGCCAGTTCCTTTAGGGGCTGGTAGTTTACGGCTGGGTTGGCCGAAGGAGGTGTGGTGGGCTGTCAGGCCATGCATCTAGCAAGGTCGGGCCATATGAGGGATAGTGAAAGATATAATAAACAGGAGGAGATGAACCTGCAATGAGTTATGTCATCGAGACATTGAAATCTCTCGCATTGCGCGGCGCCACAGGCCAGTTTATCACGGTATCCACGAGAGAATTGGGTAAGATTCTGGAGGTGAGCCAGCAAACCGCCTCCAACCGGTTGGTTGCAATGGCCGAATCTGGGCTTATAAAACGTAGGCGGGGCGTTCACGGCCAGGACATCATGATTACGAAAGAAGGTGTGGGCCTGCTCAGGAAGGAACTTGCAGATTATCAGAGAATATTCAGCGAGTCCGGTGCTATAACTCTCAATGGCGTTGTTGCAAGCGGTCTTGGAGAGGGCCAGTATTACCTGAATAAACCTGGATACAGAAATCAGATAAGCGAAAAGCTGGGGTTCATACCGTTCGACGGGACGCTCAATCTGAAAGTCACTGAAAGCGAAATGTCCAAACTCTCCATGCTTCAGCCGTCCCAGAGAATCCAGATAGAAAGTTTCAAGGCTGACGGCAGAACGTTCGGCGAGGCAGAGTGCATCCCTGTGAAGATTAATGAAATCATATGTGCGATCATACTGCCCAAACGGTCCCATCACAGTGAAGTTCTGGAAATAATTTCTGCAAGCCAGCTAAGGCAGACGCTTGAACTGAAAGACGGAGATGTTGTTTCGGTTGTTGTCGAACAGAACATCAGAACCTAAGGCGAAGATAATTGACCGCAGCACAGCCGATGGTATCCAGTTGGCCAGACCTTGCTATAAATCAATCTCATCCAGAGGAATGTCAGGCTCTTCTTTGATTCCGAGGAACTCGCATAGGTCCCCCCTTATTCCGTCCAGGTTGTCATATCTGCCGTCCCACTCATGCAGGACTTCCCCGTATTTATCCTCAATCGTTTTTATAAATTTATTCATATCCCCGAAATTATCTCTGTTCTCCATTCCGGAGTAGACCACGGCAAGCAAAGTATGTTGCCCGTGTTCAAGCATGACATGTTTTTCCCCTATCTGGATTCTCTTCAGTCCACCAGCAGCTCCCATATTGAACGTATCCCCGACAA
>JAUSPR010000247.1 GCA_030655715.1 Thermoplasmata archaeon | reverse complement strand
GGAAAGCATTGTTTAGTGATAAAGGCCGGGAACTCTCTGGCTTTTAAGCTAGGGATGAACGGCCTGTCGTCGGTTCACCGTTGCATACCGTGAATATTTGAGCATCAAAAATCGAAGCCAATTAGCTTCGATAAGTCAGGTATGCAACTGCCATATGGTAAACTTCCAGCCCCGGCAACAAACGCCAGTCCCTTTAGGGGCTGGTAGTTTACCGGTATTTTCATAAAGGCATATGCCTTTTCGTTGGATGCAGGATGATATTCAAATGGCAAAATCAAAGGACCTCTTGAAATACGAATTCAAGAAACAGCTCAGGGAAATTCAGAGCATAAAAGGACGGGCCACGGAGCTTATCTCACTTTATGTTCCCCCGAGCAAGCGCGTTTCGGACGTTACCAATTATCTACGGAATGAGTACGCGCAATCATCCAATATCAAGTCCAGGACCACAAAGAAAAATGTCATGTGGGCAATTGATTCGATTTCAGGTAAATTGAAGACCTTCAAGAATGTTCCAGATAACGGTTTGGTATTCCTTGTTGGCCACAAATCCGGGACAGGTGACCAGACAGTGCCGGTTTCCTTCATTCTTCAGCCGCCCGAGCCGGTAACTACTTTCATGTATCGTTGCGACTCGCATTTCTATCTTGAACAGCTGGAGGCCATGCTCACGGAGAGCGAGATTTACGGTCTCATAGTAATTGACAGAAATGAGGCCACAATTGGTCTCCTTAACGGTAAACGCATAGAGGTCATCAAGAACTTTCAATCCCTGGTCATGGGCAAGCACAGGGCCGGGGGTCAGTCCGCGCAGAGATTTGAGCGGCTTATTGAAATTTCCGTTCACGAATATTTCAAGAATGTGGCAGAGATTGCCAACGATAGATTCATGGCGATTGAGGGACTCAAGGGAGTTATCATTGGAGGTCCAGGTTCTACAAAGGTCAACTTCATGGAGGATAATTATCTTCACCATGAGCTTATGAAGATAGTCATCGGGGCCTTCGAGGTTTGCTATACTGATGAATCCGGTCTCAGGGAGTTGATGCAGAATGCCGCTCCGGCACTGGAAGACCTCAGCCTGATGCAGGAGAAAAAACTGATGACAAAGTTCCTTGATGAACTACGGAAGCCGGATGATGGCCTGGCTGCTTATGGGGAAGACCAGGTAAGAGATGCCTTGGAAAGAGGGGCAGTGGCCACTCTGTTGATTTCCGAGGGAATGGAAAAGACCCATATCGATTATTCCTGCCCCAAATGTGGAAAAAAGGGTGAAATGATTCTCAAGTCATTGGTGCATGTGAAATGCCCCGAATGCACCGCGGAAGTGGATATCCTCAAGGAACTGGACATAGTCAATGACCTTTTCGATTTAGCGGACGCTTACGGCACAAATGTCGAGATGATATCAAATGTTTCGGAAGAGGGAGAAATGCTGATGAAAGCGTTTAACGGCGTGGCTGCAATCCTGAGATACAGGACGGGGGCCTGAAATGGATTTTAACCCTTTGGAGATGTTCAGTAACCGGGCCTTTGACCTGGTCAACCAGGCACTTTCAAAGTTGGGCACGCATACCAGACTATCAATCGAGGTCCCGCCCGAGGACATGGGGGACTTCGCCTTTCCATGTTTCCTCCTGGCAAAGGAATTGCGCAAGTCTCCGGTTGAGATCGCAAAAATCATTTCCCAGTCAATTCCCAAGGACAAGCTCTTTGCCTCGATTGAGGCCAGCGGTCCATATGTGAATTTCCGAATAGAGCCGAGCGAGCTGTCCAGAATTACGGTAGAATCCATCATGGAGTTTCGCGAAGAATATGGCAATTCCGAACCAACTGGCATAAAAATCAACCTGGAGCACACGAGCGCGAATCCGAACGGGCCGTTGCATGTCGGCCGCGCACGTAACCCCATAATCGGCGACACGCTTGCGCGGATACTCAGAAGATGCGGCCATGAGGTCACTACAGAATTTTATGTGGACGACATGGGGAAACAGCAGGTAACCTTGACCTGGGGCGTGGAAAACCTCACCCAGGAAGGCGAAATTCCCGAGAAAGCGGACCATGCCATGGTCTGGTATTATCAGGAAGCCAGCAAACAGATGGAGAAACCTGAAGTTCTGGCAGAAATCAATGCCATGATTTCCAAATACGAGGCAAAGGACAAGAACATCGCCGAACGTGTCCAGGCGAACTGCAAAAAGGTTCTTGAGGGCATGACCCGCTCGCTCAGACGTTTGGACATTCATTTTGATTCTTTTGCTTGGGAATCCAGGTACGTTTTCGATGGTTCGGTTGAACGCGTCGTGGAGAAGTTAAGGGCAATGGATTGCACTGCAGAGGATAACGGCGCACTTTATCTTTCACTGGAAGAATTCGACATAACTGGTCAAGAAAACAAGTTCTTCCTGACCCGTGGTGATGGCTCAAGCCTTTACAGCACCCGGGATATGGCTTATCACCTTGACAAATTCGTGAATTATGACAGGGCAATAGACATACTGGGGGAAGACCATCGATTGAAGGCCAAGATTGTCGGAATCGGTGTAAATCTTTTAGGCCAGGAAAAGCAAATAGAACCGATATTTTATTCATTCGTATCATTGCCCGAAGGAAAAATGTCCACACGCCGCGGCAGAGTTGTTTACATTGACGATCTAATCGAAGAGGCCGTGACAATGGCCAGGAAAGAGGTGGATCTGCGCAGACCCGAGCTCACTGAAGAACTGAAACGCGGTATCGCGGATGCAGTAGGAACCGGCGCGATACGCTACAACATCATCCGCATCCAGGCTGAGAAACAGATAGTCTTCAAATGGGAAGAAGCCCTTAGTTTCGATGGCAATAGCGGGCCGTTTGTCCAGTACTCCCATGCCCGGGCCAGCAGCATTCTCAGGAAGGCTTCTCCCCTGAAAAAATATGATACTGCCAAACTGACACATCCATCGGAAATCCTGTTGATAAAAATCCTTGCCAGATTCCCATCCATGTTAAAGGAATGCGGCACCAGCATGGCCTGCCATCCTGTGGCGGCTTACGCATTCGAGCTTGCCTCGACATTCAATCAGTTCTACCGGGATTGTCCTGTGCTAATTGCGGAGCCTGAGTTGAAGGACTCCAGGCTTGCATTGGTTATTGCTACCAAATTTGTTCTGTCCAATACCCTGGATACGCTGGGGATTGTGGCGCCCGAGGAGCTGTGAAACCCGGTAATCTTATTGCTTCCAGATTGCTGATTACCGGGAAGACTGTTGAGAGAGCATATATACAAAATGCTTACTCATGGCGAATACTTCAGTTTGCCAGATTTAACTACGTATTCACCTATCGCTCATAGATTGTTGCGAGCCGTATGGCATTCGATTTAGCTATTCATCATAGCCATGCCATCGTCGAATGCTTTTATCCGGTATCCAAATTTATATGGCATCCAAATTAATTCGGCATCCGAATTTAGCCGGCATTGGAACATTTGTTCCAAACGTTTTTGGTCGGTATCCAAAGTCCTGTTGGACATTTGGAACGAGGGGGTGTGTTGGACGTTTGGAACTACGTGTGACAAGAAGAGGGGATTCGGAACGATGAAGGGGTGTGAACGGCATTTGGTTTTATTCGGCATTGGAACGTGCGTTCCAAACGTTTTTGTTCGGAATTTGGAAAAGGTGAAGTTGCATTCAACTTTTGCTGGCAAATATTTATGGCCAAAGAATAGAGGAAGGGTAAAGAATACATCTGGGAATAGCTTATTCCAGTTCTTTTTCTTTGTTAAACTGATAGAACAACATCAACATTATTATTGTAATCAATAGAATAATAATTCCTATCCAAATGGTATCATTATCAGACACTGGCGGTTGAATTATTTCTGGTTCTTCTACGGTTGAAAACTGCTATGAATAATCATTCGCCAACGTGTTTTCCATGTTCTTTTGCTTCTGTGTTTATTGTTACTGTATAAACGCGCCGCCATGCTGAACGCATCCCCCACCCTCATGCTCCTGCGGTGGCTCGCGCCCGTCCCCCCGCTCGCAGTCCTCGGAGCGCTTTGGTGATATTTGAAATTAAAAACAAGGCATGAATGGATAAAAGATAAACTTAAAAGTTAAAATAAAAAAGTATAGTGGGGTTAACGATTATTCTACACAGTAGACATAACCTATCGGCCATGTCGTGATATCTACTATATCAACGGGTGTATATATATTTTCTGGTTTACTTATTCTCTTTGGGAACCATCACGTCTAGATCAAAAGGTTTGAAGGGTTTTCCGAGCTTTCTGTAAGACTCTATAATCTCCTTACCCTGAGTATTAAGATAAACTCCGAAATCATCCATCTGGACATAATCAATGTCCTTGCTCCTGTCAAACATCTTAACAACACTGAACTGGGTAGCTGCATAATCAACCAGATTTCGATATGTCTTTGACCTTTTCATTATGCCAGAATTAATAAGCGAATCGCCTTTGAAAACCCAGAAAACAGGATGCTTGAGCTTTGAAATAGTATCAATCGGCTTTTGTTCTAATGGAGTGATTGAAGGTAGGTGTTTGTTCAAAATCGGGTAAACCAACAAGTTATCTCCAAACTCTGAAATGGCTGGCCTAATGTTATCAAAAATCAATAATTTTCTTCTCTTTTCGAGTCTGGTATCCATAACATCTAACAATAAGTCCGCTGTGGAAATCACAGGGTTACAGCAATCACCACTGGGATATACAAAAATCGTAAAATCACTATCATCCAGTTCCTCCTGCGCCTCGCAAATATTCCCACCATACGAATCTAAATGAAATTCAATAGTTCCGGGTGATAAATACTCAGTTAAACGCCATGCACAAATCGCAGGAAAACAATGGATAAGATGCTCGTTGATGAGTTCTTCATAAGTCCTCGTAGGCGCAGCAAGTTTTATCTTTTTCTTTTGTGCCATTCGTCCATAAACCTTAACCTCTTTCAATCGATCTTTTGAAAATAAAGTATAGAAAACATGAACCTTTTCGATGTGGCGACTTATATGTTCAACAAAATAAGCCAGTATATCATCTTTTTCAGGAAGGTCTTTCAGATCATTCACGCAATAGCTTTGATAATCGGTTGTCAGACTTACACTTTTAAACGCATCTGACATAACCTGGATGTACTTTTGATTAAATTCCAAGTAATCTCTAACTTTAACAGCTATCCCCACGACAGATTCAAAGTGACCCGGCATCCCATTCTTTTTAATCGTATCACGGATGAAAATTCTACTGTCAATCCCTACTATGCTCACCATATGGAACTACAGAATGGTTTGTGATATTTATTCTTTGTCAGTCAATGATTATGTCTTACAGATGTCAGCTATCAGAAAAACCTTAAAAATCGACTTCGAGCAATATCAACCTCAGTCTCATTTTAAGGTTCTTTGTCATATCTCACCTCCTATAATGTTGTCACTATTCTAAATGTCCATGAAAAGGGGGTCACTCCATACATCCAAATTCCCCGGCGAAACCCTGTTATACTTCATTACGGATGCTCTATCAATGATGGCCGCAATCATTGTCCTTGTCTATGGCTTCCTCATGGGCCTCCGCCGGGGCGCAAGTTCATGTCTGGCACTGTGCATGCCTTCCCTGGTTCCCACATTAATCGAGAACGGCGGTGACTGGAAAAAAGGCGTGAAAATAGCGCTATGGTTCAATGCGCCGAGAATAGTGTTCCTCACCATTCTGGGTTTTATTATCGGGGCTGGCGGTTTTCTCATTGGCTCGGAATTTGATTTCGCAACAGCTGGCTCAAATACCTGGTTAGCTGGCTATGTGATTATCGGTTCTCTGATGTTCGTCTACGGTCTTTATGTATTCGCCAATGCAGACGAGAAATTGAATAACCTGGCCGAAGGCAAATCACCGGAAAGCGAGTGCAAGCCAAAACATCCATTGTTCTCGAAAATGCGATTTGCCACGCCCAAGAGCAGGTCAGGATTATTGCTCTGGGGCGGCATTGTCAGCATTGCCTGCATCGGCGAGACAGTTCTCAGCCTGGAAACGATTTTTGTTGGTATCTCGGGTTCAGGCATGACATCACCGCTCTCGGGCGCATTGCTCGGCGGTTCTGCTTTCTTTTTATTCTCCGTGGGGGCTTCGCTTCCCAGCCTGGGATTCGCAGGGCTCGGGACCAACCTGGCTAAGAAGGAGACGCGCCAGAAAAGACTGTTACAGGCAGAACGCATTTCCGGCGTTCTGATGATATTGTTTGGAGCGATATTTATCTCGACGTTGCTAATATTTAATTAATATTTGTACATTATAATATTAATCCATAGAATTTAAATTCCTACAAAGGATGAAAAATCGTCATCCATGCAAGATATTCTAAAATAGAGAGGCCTGGTGAGCGCTTGTGAGGCCTCACATCCCCGCCCTCCAGCTAACAAAATAATACAATTCAAGCGGGGCATGTTGAAATTTCTGCTTTTTAACTAATTATATATTGTATTAATTATATTAGCATCTCATAGAATTTAATGTCAGTACCCCAATAATGCTTTCTAAATAACCCGCACTCCCTGAAGCCCAGGCTCTCATACAAGGCGATAGCTTCAGTTAGTTTGGGGCTGGTGTCCAACCATATTTTTTTGGCATTATTGTTTCTGGCATAGTCTATTATGTGCAGTGTCAGGGCCTTTCCGATACCCTTTCCCCGGAATTCGGGATGAACTACCATCCTGTCCAGAAGGCAGGCGCCATGTTCTATCGTGGCACGCGCCACACCGATTATTTTTGCTTTATCTCGCACAATAAAATATGTCTTTTTTTCCATGCTGGCCTTAATCTCCCTGGCCAAAGGCATGCGATTATCCATCAGTTCTTTGGGGAAATCATTCAAAAATGGGGTCCAGACTGTTCTGTAGAGTTGGGATATTTCTTCCGAATCGGCAGTATTGGCAACTTGAATTTTCCAGTCGGGCATGTGACAGGGAATGCAGTATCAATCCTTGAATTTTTCCATGTTATTTTCGTACTGTTCCTTGGTAATTCTGCCGTCATCGTACGCTTTCTGTATCCTGGCTCTGGCTATGGTTGATTAAACATGTTCTCGCCCTAATACCGCAATCTTTAGTGATAATGGTCAAGAATCCTCAGGCGTTTACGCCTGAGTTGAATTGACCAATTACACGAATACAATCAAAAGATAGACCGCCATGCACCGTGCATATCTCAACACATGAAATCAAAGCTGTTTGGCTTTGATAATTCAGGTGCATGGCCTACGCACGTAAACTTCCAGCCCCGGCAACAAACGCCAACCACTTTAGGGGCTGGTAGTTTACACACTTTCACTGACCTCCTCGTTTGCTTTATATAACAATTCAAGGATACTTGATTGATGTGGAAGAATAACCAGCCAGGCCTATTTCCTTATGAGCCCAGGGACAATCAGAAGATTATCATGAAACACATAAACGCCACACTGGAGAAAGGCGGCCATGTGATCGCAGAATCCGGCACCGGCTCGGGAAAGACAATTTGTTCGCTCGCTCCCGCTCTGGAGTATTCTTTGAAGCATAAAAAAAAAGTACTTTACCTTACCAGAACCAATTCCCAGCAGAAACAGGTAATAATCGAATTGAGAAAGATCAACGATAAAACGAAAGTCTTCGGAATCGGTATGCAGGGCCGCCAGAACATGTGTTCTCTTTTGGAGGAACGCCCTGACCTAAGAAGGGGAAATGCAGAAGAGCTTTCCAAAATCTGCGGGGACCTGAAAAAAGCCAGTCTGGATGGCGGAAAGGGCTGTAGGTTTTACAAGAATCTTCTTGATTTCGACCTGGAGAAAATATCCGGGCAAGTGAAAGAAAACATACCGACTGTCGAGGATTTTATATCTCTCTGCAAGTCTCAGGGGGAAATTTGTCCTTATGAGGCCAACAAAATTCTGCTCAAGGATGCTGTCGTTGTTACCGCGCCATATATCTATTTTTTCAGCCCACTTATCCGACGCGCCCTATTGGACTGGATGAAGGTCCATATTTCCGATCTTATTGTTATAATTGATGAAGCGCATAATCTTGCAAATTATGCAAGAGAATTACATTCCAGGGATCTTACATCGCGTGCTCTGGACCTGTCCATAACCGAAGCCATGGAGATTGGCAATCCGCACCTCAGGTCCGGGCTGGACATTTCCGGGGCATGCGCCCTGTTCAAGGATATTCTGGATTCGACAGCAACCGAATATATGATTGATGAGGATGGCCTTGTCCCGCCAAGCGAGATTGAGGAACAGTTGATGTACCGGTTGAAATCCACTAGCCGGGAAGTTCAGATAATGCTGATGAACATGGTGACTCATGGGGACATTCTGAAGGAGTCGAAAAGGAAGCAGGGCAAATTGCCAAGGTCACACATTTTCAAATCCGCTTCATTTTTAATGGACTGGATGATGCTCGAAGATACGGAATATGCCAAGCTTATAGCAGGTGGGGACAATACAAAACTTGAAGCATACTGTCTGAACCCTGCCCTGGCCACCAAGATATTGCTGGAATGCCATTCCTCGATCCATCTCTCGGGAACCATAAGCCCGATTGCCGAGTACCGGGATTCCATCGGTCTTCCGGAGGACACGGACTGCCTGATTTTGCCAAGCCCGTTCAGGAAAGAGAATCGACTCATTCTTTACACCGAGGACTTGACCACGCGATTTGAAACACTGGCTATGGACAAGGACATGATTCCGAAAATTAAAATATTGATTGTTCAGATACTTGAAAAAATTCCACGCAATACAATAATATTTTTCCCCAGCTTCGCTTTGATGCTGGAATTCAAGGATATAGTAAATAATCTGAATAGGGATATTTATTATGAAGAGCAGGGCATGAGCCAGGATGAGCTCATGACAACTGTGAGCAATTTCAAGTTAAGCCAGGGTGCTGTGATGTTCGCGGTGATGGGCGGAAGAATCTCGGAAGGAATCGACTTTCCGGACAGGGAATTGGAGATTGCAATTCTTGTTGGCATTCCGTTCCCCAAGCCCACTGCAAAACAGAAGGCGCTTCTCAATTATTACGACAGAAGATTTGGCAAGGGTTGGGAATACACTGTCAAGGCTCCGACCGTCAGAAAGATGATGCAGAGCATAGGTCGGCTATTGAGAAGGGAAACTGACCGTGGCGTCGCTTTGATACTCGATTCCAGATTGATTCAATTCAAGACCGAGATCCCCGAGATGGTGCGTTCTGAGAATCCTGTTGCAGACGCAATGGTTTTTTTCACCCCTGAGCATTGATGATATTAATAATCTAAATACATAAATAGCAGTTTGTCATTCTCCGGGCATTAACAGGGGAACCATGGCAAGGAAAAAAGGTTCATCGATTTCAAAGGATTCAAATGCGGATAGCAATAATGCGTCCAGTCTCTACAACTGGGTTGCCATTGGTTATTTGGTTGACCCCATTTTAGAAACTATGCGTTCAGGAGATTCCGATGCCATTGATAAATCGTTCAAAGAATTTTCCGAAAAAGTAGCTAGGCTGGAGAAGGTCTTGGACCAACTTGAGAATTTGAATTTCAATGAAAAGCATGAAATGTTCTCCCAGCATTCTGACAAGTTAAACGACCCGCTTCAGGTTGAATCCCTTGAGTCCCTGGCAACTTCTCTTAAGATCACTCCTAGATTAAAAGAACTGAAAGCCGAACTCGCAAGCCTGAACATCGTTGGCTTCGAGGAAGAAGCAAAAAAAATTCATATCCTGTTCACCGAAGAGACAGACCTTGATGTTGTGGAGAACGAGATTAAAAAATTACAGAAGAAAATCAAGGAGAAATTTTTCGAGGAGGCCTTCGAGGATGCTGTTGAACCTCCAGTGCAGGCTACAAAGTTTGTTGCGGAAACCATTTTCTTACTTCACAAGGATGGAACTCTGCTATCTGTCAAGAGCAAGAAATCCCCTACAGAGCTTGACAAAAAATTAATGTCCAGAATGGTCATGGCTATTAAGGAACAGATGACCAAAGCATTCAAAGAGGGCGAGCATGTCCATTCGCTGACCTATGAGGGGCATACCATCATTTTGGAAGATAGTACTCATGTTTACGCTGCAGTTGTCATAGTTGGAGAATCCAAGCCAGTTATGTATAGGGTGATTTTGAAGGCCATTCAGATTATGGAGAACAAACTGGCTACGGAGTTTACCAACTGGAAGGGCGACAGAAACTCACTCGAGAACTTGGACAAATACACTTCTGCAATTTTCCAGGCCTTGGACAAACTGAGTTAACCCATGCGGTGGAAAGATATTTAACCACCTACCGCGATATGCATGGTGTTATGAGATTTGTTAGAATATCACAGACCGAATTGGAGAAACTCAAATGCCTTTATGAAAGCGTCATGTCCCATGCCAGTCATGGGCTTTTCTACAGAGAGGGAGAGATTCTTGGAAGAGAGATGATCGAGATGGCTAGCGGAGATCCAAACACTTACCTGGAAACCGCCGGAAGACTAATCAAGGGCAGAGGCTGGGTCGAGGAAATCACCTTCACCGATACCAGGGTATTTGCCAGGGGTTCTTTCGAATCGCTTCCGGGTGCCAACGAGGCAACATGTCACAGGCTCAGGGGAATGATACATGTGATTATGGAGAAACATACAGGCAAAAAGCTTTTATGCCTTGAAGATAAATGCCTCAGCCTCGGGGATACGCAATGCGAGTTCATCATGAGAGAGATGGAAGGGAATTAAATGACTGAGATAGCCAATATATTGGAAGAATTGAAGGGAATCGAGGGTGTGCTGGGGTGCGGCATAGTTACAAAAGATGGTCGGCCAGTTGAAATGCGCCTGCCTCCAAACATGAATCATGAAACTGTCGCAATAATGTGCGCAACTGTTTTCGGAGGCTCCACAACGCTTCATACAGAGGCCGGAAAATCCAATCCCACCAGCATCAAAACCAAAGCGGAAGGTTACAGAACTC
>JAUSPR010000246.1 GCA_030655715.1 Thermoplasmata archaeon | reverse complement strand
TGCTATCGCTTCCTTCAGACGAAACCTCACGATACCGCCCTTGCGAGTCGCTAGTACTTCACCTCCACCAGGTTGTACAGGGGACTTACACCCCCAAGCTGTCAAACATGCCCGGCACACTAAACTACCAGCCCCTAAAGGGACTAGCATTTGTTGCCAGGGCTGGAAGTTTACGTGCGTAGGCCAAGCACCTGAGTTATCAAAGCCAATTAGCTTTGATTTTATGTGCCCATAATTTTACGGTGCATGGCGGTCTTCCCTTTGCCAAGATTCATGTAAACTACCATCCCCTAAAGTGGCTGGCGTTTTCGCTTTGAACCGCAGTCAGAAGATACTGGGCTGGAAGTTTACCATATGGCAGTTGCATACCTGATTTATCGAAGCAGAATAGCTTCGATTTTCGATGCTGGCGTATTCACGGTATGCAACGGTGTATCAACGACTGGCCTTTCATCCCCGGCTTGAAAACTGGGGAGTTCCCGGCCATAATCATTAAAGGTCGTACAATTCTCCGTATTTTTTCTTGAGATAATTGATGTACGGTGCAACATCCAGGCCATTTCCTGTTACCCTTTCCAGTAGTTCGTTGGCGGTAAATTTGGAGCCGTGCTGGTAGATATTCTGTTTCAGCCAGTCATGCAGAGTGCTGAACTTTCCCTGGCCGATTTCCTCTGTGATTTCAGGGTGTTCTTTCACCGCAGCATCGTAGAACTGGGCGCTCATTATATTGCCAAGCGTGTAGCCCTGGAAATAGCCGATTATTCCATTGTACCAGTGTATGTCCTGCATCACACCGTCGGCGTCGTCCTTGGGCCTAATGCCAATGTCTGATTCCATCCTGTCTTTCCAGGCCTCGGGAAGTTCGCTGACGTCCAGGCTGCCTTCCAGAACCGAGCATTCGAAATCAAACCGCATCATCACATGAAGGTTGTATGTTACTTCGTCCGCTTCCACCCGGATTAGGCTTTTCTGGACCTTATTGATTCCCCTGTAGAAACTGTTCAGTTCGACATTTCCAAGATGCTCGGGAAAATGTTTCTGAAGCCCGGGATAATAATGCTGCCAGAAAGGTCTAGAGCGGCCCACGATGTTCTCCCAGAGCCTTGACTGGCTTTCATGAACGCCAATGGAAGTACCGCCTCTGAGCGGAGTGCCATCGAGGGAGGGTGCACCGCCCTGTTCGTACATTGCATGGCCTGCCTCGTGAAGGGTGCCGAACAATGCTGAACCCAGGAAATGCTCTTGAATCCTGGTAGTTATGCGCACATCACCCAGCGCGAAACTAATTGTGAATGGATGGGGTGCCATGTCCTGTCGACCACGGTTAAAATCATAACCGAAAGCTTTGACAACGGATTCGCCGAACTCCAGCTGTTTTTTTCCCTCGAAACCAAGTTTCATGAATGAATCGTCTGCAGGTTCCTGGGAGGTTATTGACTCCACTATTGGAACCATTTCCTTTCTGAGATTGGAAAATATCTCACGAATATTGGAGGCTTTCATGCCATAATCATGGTTGTCCATCATCGGGTCAAGAGGATGCTCGTATCCCGGAAAAAATTCAGCATATTCCTTGCACATATCGAAATTCTTTTTGAGATATGGCTCCACCATCTTGAAATTGTTGGCTGGTCTTGCCTTGAGCCAGATATCGAATGACTCGGAAGTGGCGCTTTGCCATCTGCCTGCGAATTCAGTTGGGACGTTCACGGCTTTGTTATATTTGATTCTAGTATTTCGAATTAAGCTGGATTCGTTCGAATTATAATCCAGGGACTGCTCGTGTGTTTGCAAAACCTTCAGAAGTTCTCCTACCCGGGGATTGATTAATTTCTCGTGAGTGACCTTGCCCAGGGCGGCTAACTGTCTGCCCCTGGCCGGTGCTCCGCCGGGCGGCATGTTCACAGCTTGGTCCCAGCCTAGTACCGCGGCGGCAGAACCGATATCGGTTATCTCGGCCAGCATTTCTTTGAGTTCCTTGAATGATTCTTCCATTACACATACCTCGAGCTCCTTGAATACGGGCTTCATTTTTATAATAATCGCATCAGGAAGGTTTTTGTACGCCCATGTTGTGCAGAACCGTGATGACGAAAGAAGTGACCAGCAAGGTCCACAAACCCTACGAGAACATGTGGGTGCTCAAAACCGATGACATGATTGAAAACCTTACATGGTGGTGGTGGTGGTGGATATTTTTCATCAAGGACCCTGATAACCCAGGCAAGACAAAACAGCTCATGATACTCTGGTCAACGAAGTACACCGATGAAATCATTGTCATGGACAGGAAATGGAGCTCCACAAAACTTCCCATAATGGAAGATGACGCCCTGAAATTCAATGGCATGGTGGCAGTATGGTGGTTCGATGGAAAGGAAATGTATGACCCACTTGTTCTTGAGGAAGCCGATTTCGAGGTCACTCATAAAGGGGACGATGGAGAACTCAATCCGATACTGACAGGCACAGATTACAGGTTCTTCGGCGGCCCGGAAAAGTATACGGTCAACATCAAGGACCAGGACAATGATTTTCATTTCGAGATGACGCCCTGGAACGATTATCTCCAGAAGCACAGGTTCAATGAGAACCAGTACACGAAAAAATACTCCTACAATATCATGAAGATTTATGGGATGGAACTTACTGGCACAATAAAAGGAAAGCCAATTGAGGGAAGCGCCTACCATCAGCGGGTAACCGTGAACGCGCCAGCGCCGCCCTGGTACTGGGGGCTGGTGCATTGCGAGGATGGGTCGTACATCGACTATTTCATGCCCTACATTGGGCCCCAGATATTCAGGAGCAAAGGAAATCCGGAATCCTGGATGGACATGTGCGATTTCAGATTGAACAAGTCAATTCATTTCTACCACAATGACACCAAAACCGAATACAGGTTCAACACCAAGCATAGCAGCATCAAACATAAAATCGTTGATGGCCTGCCAGTGTTTGAGATAACAGGCAAGGATGATGAGAAGGAGTTTTTCCTCCGTCTGAAGGCCTACACCCGAGCCTACTGGCGGTTCCAGCAGGCAAGAAGGATGGGCATGAAATCAATACTTTATTACAATGAGTATCCTGCAGTCGTGGACGAGTTCAGGTTCAGGAAGCTGGATGGGACGCTGGAAGTCGGAAAGAAAGACCTCGGATTTACGGCATGCAATTTCGAGCATGCCTGGGGCAAGTTGATTTAGTGTCAAGCGGTCAAGAAAGCATCAGGCGTGAGCGCCTGAGATGAATTGACCGAGGGCACGGATATAGCAAAAAAATGTCGCCATGTACCGTGTAACATGTAGCATATGAAATGAGTACTCCCCAAAGCTAAAGCATTGGGGTATCCATTAACTACCAGCCCATCAAGGTGCTGGCGTTTGTTATCTGGGCTGGAAGTTAACCATATGGCAGTTGCATACCTGAATTATCGAAGCACAT
>JAUSPR010000236.1 GCA_030655715.1 Thermoplasmata archaeon | reverse complement strand
ACGGATGGCTATTTTAAATCGGATAATTTTCAATTTGGTAATTGACGGGGCGGCATATTGGCGATTTGGTAATCGGATAATTTTCAATTTGGTAATTGACGGAACGCCTTTATCCCAGCCACAATTAACAAATTTACAATTAACAAATCTACAATTTCACGAGCAAACTTCAGAAAACTGAATTCTTACCGATAATAATGGGGAACAGGGAGCGGGGAATCGGGAACGGGGGGAATCCGGGTAGGCTACAGGTTCACAGGCGAAAAGCACCGCACATTGATCTTGCCCTCGGAAAGAAGCTGGATAGCCAGGTCGTCCTTGTATTCACCGTCATACACCACTTCGGTAATTCCAGCATTCAGCATCAGCTTCGCGCAGACGCTACATGGATAATTTGTAATGTAAATTGTACCGCCCTGAATGCTGACGCCAAAGACGGCAGCCTGAATTATGGCGTTCTGCTCGGCATGCACGCCCCGACATAGTTCGTGACGCTCACCGCTGGGTACGTTCATTTTCTGACGGATGCAGCCCGCTGTCTCGCAATGCTCAATGCCCTTGGGCGCGCCATTATAACCGGTGGTCAGGACGCGTTTGTCCTTCACAATTACCGCACCGACTTTGCGTCTGAGGCACGTCGAACGTTCGGATGCCAGATGCGCCATTCTCATGAAATATTCGTCGATTGAAGGCCTTGAATTGATCATCCCCTCGGGATACTGCGCGGGGTTTATGACTTTTTCCGTCTTCCAGACTCGCCGCCTCTCTTTTTCAAAAAACCATTATCAATTGCCCACTGATGCCCTTCCAGCTCCGCGCCGCTGACTTTCAGCACCTGGCCCTGGGCGTATTTCTTGCCTGTTGCCCAGTCAGTGTATTTTTTCAGAACCTCGTAGGTATCGCCGCCGCTGGAAAGCCTTGCCTTGCCCCTGGCACGGATATAATCGGAATAATTGCCCGAATAGGTCTTGAGAGCGCCGTCCCGAATCTCGAAAATCTGGTCCACGACTGCATCAAGCATAGCCCTGTCATGAGAGATGACCAGCACCGTGCCCGGGTACTCACGAAGCGCCTGCTCCATGGAAGCTTTCGCGTAGATGTCCAGGTAATTTGTCGGTTCGTCAAGAATCAGAAAGTTTTGCTGCGACATAAGAAGTTTAGCTATTGCCAGGCGGGCGCGTTCACCACCGCTTAGCTGGAACACCTTTTTGAACACGCTCTCACCGCTGAAGAAGAAACGGCCCAGGAAAGTGCGCACCCATTCTTCAGATGCATCTTTTTTATGTTTCTGCATCTCCTGGATTACTGTATTGCCACGCACAAGGCCGTCCTGCTCCTGCGAGTAATAACCGATGGCCGTGCCCTTGCTGACCTTGATTGTTCCGGATGAGGGCTTCTCCTCGTCCATTATCATCCTGACCAGAGTGGTTTTCCCGCATCCATTCGGGCCGATTAAGCCGACTTTCTCGCCCTTCTCGATTCTGAAATCGCATTTTCCGATTATTGGAACCTGACCGAACTTCTTGGTCACGTCGAACGCGTCCAGCGTGTCCTTTCCGGATTTCGCGGCGCTCCCGAAATCAATGCCCAGTTCGCGGGTGTGGTTAACCGGTTTACCCATCTTGTCCATCCGGTCAAGTTTCTTCTGCTGGGTCTTGTGGATGCTCTTGTAAGTGTAAACGCTGTACATGAACTCGATCATTTCTTGCTGGCGCTTTATCTCCTTCTGCTGCTTTGAGTAACGCTTCGAAAGCATCTCCATCTCCACTGCCTTCTTTTCCAGGTAGGCAGTATAATTGCCAGTGTAGGCTTTCGAGCGCGTATCTTCTATCTCCACAATCTTGCTGACCAGCTTGTCGAGAAGATAACGATCGTGGGAAACCATGATTGATGCGCCCTGGTAAGATGCCAGATAATCCTCCAGCCATTCGGTGGTCTCGATGTCTAGGTGATTTGTGGGTTCGTCCAGGATAAGGAGGTCTGCGTCCTCCGCCTCCATGACTATCCTTGCCAGGCGAGCTTTTGTCCGCTCGCCGCCGCTCAGATTGCCTACTTTCGTGTTGAAGGTGCGTTTCTCCAGTCCTAATTTATCTAGAACCCCTTCAGCCCGGGAGGGATGGCCGTAACCGCCGCTGGAAGCGAAGTCCTCCAAAGCTTTGGCGTAGTCGCGGGACACGGATTCCATGGCCTCCGCATCAAGGCCGGATTCCATCTTTTTCTCCAGGAATGTGATGCGCTTGGCAAGTGAACCCAGTTGACCAGTGGGCGCACTCACTGCCTCGAGAAGGGTCAGGTCATCATCCAATTTGCTTTCCTGGGTCATGTAACCCATGATTACCTCCTTGGGAATCTTCAGCTCGCCCATGTCCGGCTTTTCAAGTCCGTAGATGATATTGAGAAGCGTGGATTTACCTGTGCCATTCTGCCCCACCAGGCCGATTTTCTCGCCCTTCAGAACTTCGAAGCTGATGTCCCTGAGAACATGCTGCGGCCCGAATGCCTTGCAGATTGAATTAACTATAATGGCGGTGGACATACCGCCTAGCCCCTGAAAATCACGCGCTTGCTAAGGTTCATCGGTAGAGGTAGCGGCTCGAATGGCATGTCCTTCTGCATTTCTTTTATAACTTTGGCAAGCTCATCTTTGGTCATGGGTTGCTCGTCCTGGCCTCTGACACGAACCTGGAATTGGCCGGATGACTTCTCATTGTCCCCATAAACTATGATTAGCGGTACCCATTCCCTTTCGGCATCGCGGATTTTCTTGCCCACGGTCAAGTCACGGTCGTCCACATCCACACGGCCGGGTAATTTTTCTGCGAGTGCGAGGCAGTCCTCGACAAACTCGTCCTTGACTGGCAATAATCTCACCTGGGTTGGCGAGAGCCAGAACGGTAGCTGGGCTTTGATACCTTGCAGAGATTTCAGATGAGCTCTTTCCAGAAGTGCATAGAATAATCTCTCGATTGCGCCAGATGGAGACTGATGCAAAATGATGGGATAGTGTTTCTCGCCATCGCTGCCAGTATAGGTTATGCCATATCTTTCAGCATTTTCAACGTCCATTTGATCTGTGTTTAAAGCGCTAGCTTTGTCGAGAGCATCCACGAAATTCCATTCATACTTGAACACGAAATAGAAAAATCTCTCGTTCCATTGCTCCACAAGAGCCGGCTTGCCCCATTTCTTTACCAGGCCAACAATGAATTCTTTGTTTTCATCATAATATTCCTTTGTGGCTCTTATGGCGAATTCTAGGTCATTGGGTATCTCCAAACCAATATTCTGAAGTACCGTCCATGAGAGATCGAACCTTGATATGGCTTCTTTCTTGGCCATCTCAAAATCCGTGCAGAAAGAGTGGCAATCAGGCATTGTGAATGAGCGCAAGCGTCTGAGGCCAGTTAGTTCGCCCCTTTGCTCCGCCCTGAAAGAGTATCTGCTCATCTCGAATAGGCGCACCGGGAGGCTTCGGTAAGATACTGTGGCGTCGTGCATCATAAGGAACTGGCCAAAGCACGCGGCGAACCTCAGAAACACTTTCTTGTCAGGTGTCTGGATAGTGTATTGTCTTGCAGGGAAGCGATTCATATAGGACTTCAAGCTGGGATGTTCATAGTCATACATTATCGGGGATTCAATTTCCATACCACCAGTACGTTTTACCTCATCGGTTACATATCTCTCCAACAAGGATTTCATGAGTTTTCCTTTCGGGTAGTAACGGAAATTACCCGGATCCGAGCCAGGCTCGTAATCCACAAGCTCTAGGCGCTTCATCAGGTCAACATGTGGTGGTTCCCCTTTGCTAATTCGGCTCTTGGCCATCTCGTACTGGCAGAATTTTTTAAGATTAATATTGTCATTAAAGGCATAGCCCTTGACCACATTGTTATCCAGGTTCAGGGGATGCTCATTTCCTTCGACATCCAGAACGAACCATGTGGAGCGCATCTTCTCCTCGGCTTTGACGGCGTCGGAAACGTCCGAGTCCTTGGATTCCTCTTCGCCAGCAACTATCTCCCTGGAAAGCTCGCTCAGGGGATGGCCCTTGCAACTGATATTGAATGATTTGTACCAACCGAAGGGTGATGCATGAACCTCGTAGCCCTTTTCGATTAACTGAGATTCAGCAGTATGAAGTATAGTAATACTAGAACTGGCCTTTGCCAGCGATGAGCTTAGATGTGCGTATGGGTAGAGCACGATTCTCTTTACCTCCACCTTTCCGGCAATTTCTTCAACATTGGCCACGAGAGCCTTGGCTGAGTCGGCCTCCTTGCCTTCGTCCCTCTTCTCAAAGCTAATGAAAACGACGAGAACTTCTTCAACGCGGTTCTTCATTTTGTCCGAACTGATGTCCTCTGCCAGCTTGGTCTTTTTTCTGGCCTCGTATTCGATAAAGTCCGAGTGTATGAACAGTGCTTTCATAGTGTACCGGCCTTCCCCAAGAGGGAGGACATATTTTAAATTAGGGATAGTGTGATAATTTAAAGGAAAAGATTTTAAAGGAAACCCGGGTATCATGGAGAGATGACAGACGTCCTGGAACTCTGCCAGGCCATTCTTCATTTGGGGTCAGAGGAAGAGGTGGATCAACATGCAGAGAACGAGCTTAGACGCACTTTCTATGAATACAGGGCAGCACAGAAAAAATCCTTGGCCAGCGTATCATACATGGTCAATGGGCAGGAATACGATTCCCTACTCAAGGCCATTGTTGAACATGAAGAACTTGAAAATCTCGGCCTGAAATTTTTGAAACCGGATTTGAGCGAGAACTGGGACTTCAACACGCCAACTAGAATGCTCGTGCTCATGGACAAAGGAATGGGTGTCCTGGAAAGGTTCTCTTACGATTCTTTCAAACTTAAAAAATGGGACAAGCATCAACAGATACAGAGGGACAATGTGATGATAAGGGGGTTTCCGACCTGGCTGTACTTTCCCCAGTCCATCAAGACCAAATCAATTGACCCGCTAGCCGCTCCGATACGCCCATATATTCCAAAGCTTGTTCAGCTTGAGGAATTGTGGAGTCACATCCGGAAAAACGGCATGGTACCGTTTGAACTAAGGGTCTGTGCCTACACCAAGACAGCGAGGTATATTTTCGATATAGACCTGATTCACAATGTCATGCTCAAGGACTTCAGGGGCGGGCAGTCCCCGCTCAGGAACCGCGCCCAGAGAGAAATAATTGACTATCTCAATTTTGACACGGTTCTGGCTTCCACGGACATGAGGGACCTTGTCAAGAGGGCGTTCATCAATCTGTTCGAATCAGAATATACAAATGCTTTCGATCTGGCACACTCCATGCACATAACAGACAAGATGGCTGCAAACGCGCTCAATGCGATTGTGACAAGAAAGCTGGCCAGCAAGGAAGGTTCCGCCCCAAGAGAAATTTATTCAATAGATTCAGAGGCTTTGGCTGCCAGGGCAAAGAAATTAGCGTAGACCACATACATAATTTAATCAAAATTTCTCTATACTTGAAATTTATATCTATATTGTATTCGGGGGTTCTTCCTCGGATTCTTCCTGCTCCTTTTTTCTATCTTCCTCTTCCAATGCCTTAGCTCTCTGTCTGCCTGTAGGCCTGTAGAAACCGGGCTTGAATATCAGCTCGGTGGCAATCATTGCCACTGCCAGGAAAACGACGATTATTACCAGGTTCCAGGGAAATTCTTTTGGAGGTTTTTCCCCGGTGATTTGTATGGTTCCGGTACCACCTGGAGGATACTGGGCAGATGTACCGTTGAAGTCCTTCGCGGTTATGCCGTACTCAATGCTACCCTCATAAGGCAATGCAGGAACTTCGAACGACCATGTACCGTTTGATATATTGCCCGCTGTAAGCACCATGATATCAAATATGACCTGTCCAGTGGCAGGATTGCTATACCGGAGTATGACCTCGTCCACTTCCGGTGTCGAGGTAATGTTGACAGTAATATTAATCAACTGGCCAGTATCTGCTGAACCTGGAATATTCACATCATAGAACACTGGCAATGCCATGGAATTTGGCAAACCTATAGGTATCATTATGACAAAGAAAAATGCCAGTGCGATAATTTTACTTTTTTTCCTTGACCTTGATGAAGTCACCTAATGTTAACCCCCGTGAATATTCTGCCTTCTTGGTCTCTCCTGCGTTTTCAACTACTTCCATCAGCGATATTTTCAATGCTTTTTCCAATCTCGAAACCAGCTTGTCATTCGGCCTCATTTCTGCCGCTTCAATCTTAATTATGATGCTTTTCTTCTCGCTAATCAGCTTTGCCAGCTCCTCATGGGTCATGCCGAATTTCTGCCTTGCCATTCGAATGCGAGTGTTATAATCCAATGCCAGTTCCAATTCACCAGTTGTCTGATAGATGTCCCTCTCGGTCCTCCTCTTCTCCCTGGAGTCCAACCTCTCCGCAACGTTAGGCAGCAAAACCGTGCCGTTCTTGGCCTTAACAGCACCGCTACTGCCGAATTTCTCGCATTTTGAACAGACATTTACAGCCGCGCCTTCAACCATGACCAGCTTGGTTCTCGAAACGTCGGAACCACATAATTCGCATATCATTTTTTCACCCATCTCACATTTATTTAATGGTAAACCATAAATATGCGAGATAATATATACTTAGCGATGGGTTGCCAGATTGCACCCCGGTTTGCTGGTGCATAATATGACCGATGAAGAAATATTTGAAGAGGAAATAGAAGAATTCTCAGCCGAGCTGAAGGAGCGCATTGGCGCACTCGAGGGCATGAACGAGCGCCTTCTTGACGAAGCCCGCCAGAATGAGGGCGAGAAGAGATACATCAAGAGCGAGATGGTCCGCCTTCAGAAGGAAATTCAGAGGCTGAGGTTTGAACTTGACAGGATGAAAACTCCTCCAATGATTATCGGCACAATAAAGGACGTGCTGACTGATGGCCGGGTCGTGGTCAAGAGCAGTACCGGACCGGATTTTATCGTTACAACTGCAGAATACATCTCTCCAGAAAATGTCATTGTTGGTGCCAGAGTGGCCCTGAACAAGCAGAGCCTCGCTGTCGTAGGAGTTCTGCCTGCCTCATTGGACCCCATTGTCCTTGGCGGCGAGGTTATAGACAGGCCCGAGATAAGTTACGAAGATATCGGCGGCCTGGAAGACCAGATGAGGGAAATCCGCGAAGCCGTGGAAGACCCGCTTCTCAAGCCGGAACTTTACAAGAAAGTCGGAATAGACCCGCCCAAGGGCGTGCTGCTTGTCGGCCCCCCGGGAACTGGCAAGACAATGCTGGCCAAGGCTGTAGCCCACCAGACCAATGCCACGTTCATCAAATTTGTTGGCTCGGAATTAGTGCAAAAATACATCGGAGAAGGAGCCAGGCTCGTCAGAGAACTCTTTGACATGGCCAGGGAAAAGGCTCCGACCATCGTGTTTATTGACGAACTTGACTCAGTCGGTGCAAAGCGGTTGGAGGTTGCAACCTCCGGCGACCGCGAGGTCCAGAGAACGCTCATGCAATTGCTTGCCGAACTGGACGGATTCGATTCCTTGGAGAATGTGAAGATAATCGGCGCCACGAATCGGCCTGACATACTGGACGACGCACTCCTGAGGCCTGGCAGGTTCGACCGCATCATCACAATACCGGTTCCCAATTACGTGGCGAGAGGAGAGATTTTCAAGATACACACAAGGAAGATGAGCGTCGCGAAGGACGTTAACTTTGAAGAACTCGCTTCCAGAACGGACGGCGTTTCCGGCGCGGACATCAAGGCCATATGTACAGAAGCAGGGATGTTCGCAATCCGCGAGGACCGAACCAAGGTCAAGATGCTGGACTTCAATAATGCAGTTGTCAAGGTCATGGTCGTGGACGCGGATACGATCGGGGAAAGCGCGCATATGTTTGCCTGAAATTTCGGCTTTCTGAATGATGGCTCGAAATTTCAGGGGGGCATTGAGAGTGTTTGATGTGAGACTGCTTACTCAGGGCGAATCCTTGAGATAGCTGGATTTAGTTTTCGGATTCACCGATTGCTTACAGATTAATACAAGCAGCATGGCCACTGGATTTAGCGATAGAATGTTCCCGTGCCATGGTCGAATGCGTTGATGACAAATGCTTTTTTCCGGCATCCAAAGCCCTAAGGGCATTTGGAATTACTGAGAGTTGGATTCAACGATCTGACGAAAGCCTTTTATCATGGCTTTCGCATTCACTTAAGACGCGGGGAATGTCAGGATAGTGAAAAATGGGAAAAGAGTACCAGAATGACAAAATTGCAGGTGGAGTGTTTCTAATCGCTATATCAATAATTCTGGGTTATGTTGCTATTATCTCTTTAAATTCTATGGTTTGCTATTTTGTATTTCTATTTGTAATTCTTCTATTTCTAATGGGCATATTCTTAATTTTAAGTGCTGGTGTTGGATTTATTGTAGACTGGCTAAAAGAACGCAGAAATCCAAAAGTAAAAATCATTATCGGAATCGGGTTGTTAATTCTTTCTGGCATCATCATCTACATACCAAAATATTACCAAATATATTCGGATATTTGTTACTATTTATTTTTTGGAATTTTCGGGATCGCCGGTTTTCTCTTCATCATTAATGGATATAATTCTAGATGATTGGAGCCATTCAATGTTCAACCAGTGAATCGGGGTCTTGGCGAAAGCCTTTTATCGGGGCTTTCGCATTCAGTTGGGCGGCGGGCGACTGGCTGCTCAGGTTGTGTGTGAAAATGTGGGTCGAAATACTGGTAGGAAATCTCAAGGAAGATTGGATACGAAAAGATTTGGATGACATCATTGCCTGGAGCAACGAAGACAAGACAAAGGAAGGTATCATCAACATGCGGTATTTTCTCTCGGAAGACCGGAAAAACTTTGTGATGCTGGTCGAATACAAGACCAAAGAAGACATGGAAAGAATTACAAAAAAATGGGAAGAAGGCAAATTCGAACAACAGGAATGGTTCCAAGAGATGATGTCCAAAGTTTTCCAAGCCGGACAGAGCAAATATTATGAACAAATTGCTTAGGATCGCGGTAATCCTTTGTCTTCAAACGTGATTGGAAACGTTTGGGGGCTGGGAATTTAATTCAACGAGCCGACGAAAGCCTTTTATCGGGGCTTTCATATTTCCTGGCATAGAGGTGGAGAAAAATGTTAGGAGAAGAATCTGTTGAAAGCACTCTGTTCATGGCATACATCATCGTATGGGGCATTTCATTATTGACCATGCTTTGGGTATATCACGATGCCACTGAAAGGGTTGGAAAAGACGGCAAGATTTACGGATTGACACCGAACCATTGGATGGCTATGATTCTGCTCTTTTCATTCATCGGCTTGATTGTCTATTTACTGGTTCATAAGAACACCCAAAAATACAAGCGCGGCCGGGATTTCAAAAGGAATAAAAAACATAAACAGAAGTCAGGCTAATTGATTTAGTCTTCTGGAAGTGATTTAATGAAAACATTTTTGATCCTTGAACACAAACACGAAAGGGAAATTCCAAAGGAGTTCCATCTCGACGATAACCGCAATCCTGAAAATCTAGTCCGATATTTTCTGAATGAATTTACAAAGCCAGGTGATCTGGTCTTGGACCCATTTGCCGGGTTGGGCACTACCCTCATTGTGGCAGAGGAGGTGGGAAGAATTCCCTATGGAATTGAGTATGTCAAGGAAAGAGCCAGTTATATTAAATCCCAGATTAAAAACAAAGAAAATCTAATCAATGGAAGCTCTCTTGAATTGAAATCCTTCGACCTTCCAGAATTTGATTTCTGTTTTACTTCACCGCCCTATACAAGAAAAACCCATGAAGTTGATGCTTTTTCATCATACACAAAAGAAGGAAATTATGACCAGTACCTGAGTGACATCCACAAAATATACCTTCAAATAAAAGACTTGATGAAAAAGGATTCATATATCGTTATTGAGGTTTCGAACCTTAAAGGGGATGGAGAAGTAACAACACTGGCCTGGGACATTGCAAAAGAAGTTTCAAAGGTATTTCATTTTGAGGGTGAAATAGTCATTGGCTGGACAGGAGATGGGGGTTATGACGGGTGCGGAACATATGGTTTTGAATATGACCACAGTTATTGCTTGGTATTCAAAAATAAATAAGGGATAATATGACAAAGGACATGCGGAAACTTGTTAAAGAAGGGTATGAAAAGGGTGATTATCTGAATACCTACCGCCTGGACGATAAGATAGATGAATATCCTTTCGAAAAGAGAATCCTTGATAAACTCACGAAACGTCTAACAAAAGGAGCCAAAATATTGGACCGGGGGTCAGGGCCAGGAATTCCGTATGACAGTTATCTGGTCAACAAAGGTTTTGATGTGACAGGTATTGATATCTCACAAAAACATGTCGATATGGCCAGAAAAAATGTTCCGGAGGCTAAATATATCAAAGGAGATTTTTCCAAGGTTGATTTAAACGAGAGTTTTCACGCCATAGTTTCATTCTATGCTATTTTCCACATTCCCAGAGACGAACACAAGGCTCTGTTTACAAGAATGAACATATTACTAAAAAAGGATGGAATAATCCTTGTTACACTGGGAACCTCTGGCTCGGAATATGGCCTGGAAGAGGATTGGTGCGGCGCCCCCATGGCCTGG
>JAUSPR010000234.1 GCA_030655715.1 Thermoplasmata archaeon | reverse complement strand
CGCTGGTAAATCATTCTGTGCCGGTGCAGACCTGAACTGGATGAAGAGAATGGGGCAGTTTTCACTCGAAGAAAATGTTTATGATGCAACCGACCTTTCAAAAATGTTCCGGGCATTGGAGAATATTGAAATACCGGTCATTGCAAAGGTCAATGGCGCTGCGCTAGGCGGTGGAGCCGGCCTTGCCTGTGCCTGTGATTTTGTCATTGCCAGCGACAAGGCGAAAATCGGATTTAGCGAGGTAAAATTAGGGCTGCTTCCAGGCATTATTTCGCCATATGTGATTGACCGGGTTGGCGGAAAAAGAGCAACTCAATTGTTTATCACCGGTGAAAGGCTTGAAGCAGAGATGGCCAGGGAATTGGGACTTTTCGATGATGTGACGGAGCCGGACGATTTGGATAAGGTTGTTGACAAACTTGTCGAACAGATATTGACCGGCGGTCCCCAGGCTGTGAAAGAATGCAAGCGACTGGCCAGAACAGGGGCGCACATGGAACGAGGCGAGTTCAAGAAATACTGTATCAATGCAATTGCGAGAATTCGCGCTTCACCTGAAGGCAAGGAAGGCGTGAGCGCGTTCCTAGAAAAACGTGAGCCAGCATGGAGGAAATAACATGGAGATAACCAAGGTGCTTGTTGCGAACCGCGGCGAAATCGCAGTGAGGATAATGACGGCATGCCAGGAGATGGGCATTGCCACAGTGGGCGTGTATTCGGACGTGGATGCAAAATCCCCCCACGTAGAAATGGCTGACGAGTCATATCCACTCGGAGACCCGACGCCTTCTGCAAGCTACCTGAACATGGATAAGCTCATCGACATAGCCAAAAAAACCGGCGCGAACGCAGTCCATCCAGGTTACGGATTCTTATCGGAAAACTCCAAATTTGCCCAGACCTGCGCGGATGCTGGTCTGAAATTCATCGGCCCGAGCGCCGAGGTCATAGACAGCATGGGCGACAAGATCGCAGCCAAACGCACAATGCGTAAAGCTGGCGTTCCAGTAATACCCGGTTTTACTGGCGAGGAAAAGGGTGAAACAATTCAACAGGCCTGCGAGCGCATTGGTTTTCCAGTGCTGATAAAGGCGTCAGGAGGCGGCGGTGGCAAGGGCATGAAAATCGTTCATGCCATGGGGGAACTGGATGCTGCTATACAATCCGCCCGAAGAGAGGCAAAATCATCGTTTGGCAATGACGAACTGCTCCTTGAAAAATACCTGGCCAAACCGAGACACATAGAGTTCCAGATTCTTGCGGACGAGTTTGGTAACGTGGTCCATTTATTCGAGAGAGAGTGTTCAATCCAGAGGCGTCATCAGAAGGTAATCGAGGAAACGCCGTCGGTAGCGCTGGACCAAAACCTCCGGGACAAAATGGGCCAGGCCGCGATTTTGGCTGCTAAGACAATCGGGTATTCCAATGCCGGAACAGTGGAGTTCATGCTGGATGCCGATAAAAAATTCTACTTCCTAGAGATGAACACCAGATTGCAGGTGGAACATGCCATAACGGAAATGACCACTGGCATTGACATAGTGAAATGGCAGATCAAGATTGCCTCCGGTGAACATCTTACCCTGGAGCAGGAGAAGCTTATCCAGCACGGCCATGCCATCGAATGCCGTATTTATGCCGAGGATCCTGAAAAGAACTTCATGCCCAGCACCGGAACCCTCAAGACCGTCGAGCTTCCGACCGGCATGAACATTCGCCATGATACAGGCATAAGCCAGGGCTCGAAGATATCGCCGTATTACGATCCGATGCTGGCCAAGCTGATAGTCTATGGCGAGGACAGGAAGGACGCATCCAGAAAGATGGAATGGGCCCTCTCCAATTACATCGCGCTCGGTGTTACAACCAATATTCCGTTTTTGAGAGCGATAGTGCATCACCCGGCATTTGCCAGCGGTGATTTGGATACACATTTCATTGAGACATATTTCAAGAGTTGGGCAGCCTCGACCACATTGCCGCCGGAAGTGCTGATTGCCGCGGCCATTGATGATTTCAAGCATTCCGCAATTGTGGATGACTCGGAAAACAGCCAAGCAGAAAATGAGTCACACTCCCCATGGAAGCAGGTTGGAAGATGGAGGATAGACAGTTGAGGTGATATCATGGAGATGCAATACGAGTATGAAGGAAAAATGTATCCAGTGAAGATATCTCGGGAAGGCGAACAGTTCAAAGTCGGAGTTGGAGACAAGACCTTCGTTGTGGATTACAAGGAGTTGAAACCCGGCTTCATAACTCTCAACATTGGCGGAAAAATCACAAAATGCAATATCGCAACCGAGGATAACCAGCGCCATATTTTCATCAATGGCAATGTGTACAGATTCAACAAGGTCGAGGCTGGAATGAAACAAGCCAGCTTCGATAAATTACCTTCAAGCATTACCTCCCCGATTTCCGGAAAGGTCACTGTAGTGGGCGCTAAGGACGGCGAGATTGTGAATTCGGGTCATGTCATACTGACCATCGAAGCAATGAAGATGGAATATCAGATTAAAGCGCCTTATGCAGGAAAGATCGAGAAAGTTTGTTTCAAGACCGGTGACCAGGTGGACATAGGCGTTCTGCTCGTTGAAATGGAGAAAGAAGAGGCTGGGGCCCCGAAGAAGGAGG
This sequence comes from Thermoplasmata archaeon, assembly GCA_030655715.1. Lineage (GTDB taxonomy): Archaea > Thermoplasmatota > Thermoplasmata > SG8-5 > SG8-5 > UBA147. The sequence goes on along the minus strand of JAUSPR010000234.1, from coordinate 4,855 downwards.
AATAATCATGGATGCAATAGAGAGCAAGATTGACGTCAACGGAGCAGAATTCAAGGAGAACAGGGAGCATTACCTGAAGCTGGTGGCCAACCTGAGGGAAAAGATAGAATGGGCCCAGGCAGGGGGCGGCCCTGAGCAGGTCAAGTTGCACAAATCCCGGGGCAAGATGCTTGCCAGGGAACGCATCGACGCCATCCTGGACCCGGAATCCCCATTCCTGGAACTGAATCCGCTGGCCGCAGTCGGAATGTACGATAATGCCGCACCATGCGCGAGCATTGTTACCGGTATTGGCATTGTCCACGGCAGGGAAATCATGGTCATAGCCAATGACGCCACAGTGAAAGGCGGAACCTATTACCCGATGACAGTGAAGAAGCATCTTCGCGCCCAGGAAATCGCAATGGAGAACAACCTGCCTTGCGTGTACCTGGTGGATTCAGGAGGCGCGTTCCTCCCGCTCCAGGACGAGGTTTTTCCAGACAGGGAGCACTTTGGCAGAATTTTCTACAATCAAGCGAGAATGTCTGCCATGAAGATACCCCAGATAGCGCTGGTCATGGGCTCCTGCACTGCCGGAGGCGCATACGTTCCCGCAATGTCCGATGAAACCGTGATGGTCAAGGGGAACGCGACAATCTTTCTCGGAGGCCCGCCGCTCGTGAAGGCCGCTACCGGTGAGGAGGTCAGCGCCGAGGATTTAGGCGGTGCCGACGTTCACTGCCGCAAATCAGGTGTTTCCGACCATTACACGCTGGACGATGAACAAGCGCTCCATGTGGGCCGCAACATTCTTGAAAACCTCAACAGGCAGCCCAAGGCCCATATCAAAACAAGGAAGCCAGAGGATCCGAAATACCCCATCGAGGAAATTTACGGAATCATATCCAAGGATTCTAAGCGGCCATTCGAAGTAAGAGAAGTCATAGCCCGAATTGTCGATGGAAGCAAATTCCATGAATTCAAGGAACTGTACGGAACTACCCTCGTGACAGGATTTGCACACATCATGGGCTATCCCGTCGGAATACTGGCAAACAATGGAGTATTATTCTCGGAAAGCGCGCTCAAGGGCACGCATTTCATAGAATTATGCAGCCAGCGGAAAATTCCACTGGTATTCATTCAGAATATCACCGGCTTCATGATCGGTCGCGAGTACGAGGAAAAGGGAATTGCCAAGGACGGGGCCAAGATGGTGACGGCGGTATCCAATGCCCAGGTTCCGAAGTTCACCGTGCTTATTGGCGGTTCCTTCGGCGCAGGAAACTACGGCATGTGCGGGCGCGCATACGGTCCAAGACAGCTCTGGATGTGGCCCAATGCCAGGATTTCAGTTATGGGCGGCGAGCAGGCCGCGAACGTTCTCTCCACAGTCAAGAAGGACCAGCTTTTCCGCAAGGGCGTGGAAATGACCCAGGAAGACGTGGATAACCTGAAGAGGCCAATCCTGGAGAAGTACGAACAGGAAGGCAATCCGTATTACTCAAGCGCAAGGATATGGGACGACGGCATAATCGACCCCACGCAAACGCGGCTGGTGCTGGCGCTGGGGATTGCAGCCTCGCTGAACGCGCCGATACCGGATGCTGGGTTTTCCTTGTATCGCATGTAAATTTCCTCGGGGAAATTTACAATGCGACGTGCTGACGGGCAAGGCTAGGGACAACCGAAATAGTTTCAGTGTTCCCCGCAATATGACTATTTATACTTTAATTGAGTTTACCATCTTTATATGATGAATACAAGACAAAAATGCCTGGTTCATTTTTTAAAGGAGTCCAGGCAATGCTCAAAAATGAAACTTTCCAAGGTATTCTTCCTGATGAGCAAGGATAAATCATTAACTAAATTCAAGTTTTATGGTTTCGTTCCATACAAGTTTGGTCCATATTCATTCGAATTGTTTCATGACCTGGAAATGTTGGAAAGAGAAGGGATTATTGAAGCGGATGACACCAACATTAAATTCATCGATGGTAACGTTGAATTACAAGAAGATACGATGAATCTGGTCGACTATTTTTTTGATGAGACGAAAACAATGGATGACAATGATATGGTGGAATTCACATATGAAAAACATCCTGAATACACAATATTCAGTGTAATCAAGAAAAAACGTGCTTATAGGCGGGATGAAATCGGAATCATAACAATTGGATATGAAGGACTATCCATCGATGAATTCATGATGAAATTGATTGATGAAAAAATACAGATTTTGGTAGATGTACGGAACAATCCCTGGAGCATGAAATACGGATTCACAGGAAAATCCCTCAACATCCTTTGCGGAAAGATGGGCATCGAGTACCTTGGATTGCCTGGCGTCGGCATCCCTAGCGAGTTGAGGAAAAAGCTGGAAACCAAGGAAGATTACGATGCACTTTTCAAGCATTACAGAAAATTCATATCAAAGAAAGAGAACGAATTGGACATGCTCCTTGTGCTGGGGAAGGAGAAGAAGATCGCCCTGATGTGCTTCGAGAAAGACCCGGGGATGTGCCACAGAACAGTGCTAGCGGAAGAGTTGGAAAGGAGAGAGAAAGGAGTTGTAATTAATTGTCCTGGGAAAAGAAAAGGATAACAATTATCACGAAAGCATATCCAGAACCCAGCCAGAAACACGGGGATGTAGCCTGTACCGTAGGAATCACCGAAGAAGGAGAATGGATTCGCTTATACCCGATTGATATGCGTCATTTTGTGGGTGCCAACAAAATTTCCAAGTACGATGTTATTGAGGTCATGTGTGAAAAAGACACAGACAAGCTTGGCAGGAAAGAGAGCCACAAAGTTAGAGCGGATTCAATTACAATAATTGACCGAGGCCTAACCAAACCAAAAGTTGACTGGGTCGCAAGAAACAAGATTGTTCTACCTGGTGTTTCATGTTCAATACAGGAATTGAAAGATGCTTATGAAAGTGATAAAACTTCTCTCGGATTGATAAGGCCAACGGAATTGCTTGATTTCATCAAAACAGACCAATTGGAGATATACGAGCGTAATGGATGGTCGTTCACAGTGAATCTGGACGGAGAAATGATTCCAAAAGTAACGAAAATCCCACACATTTTTAAATATAAATTCAAATGCCAGTGCTGCAATGATAGCGAACACAATATGCAATGTGAGGATTGGGAATTATTTGAATCATATAGGAGTTGGGGACCAAGATATCAGGATCCCGACATACTCTGGGGTAAGTTGAAAGAGAGATATTTCGATTGGATGCTGAAAGAAAGAGACATACACTTTGTTATGGGTATGTACTCACAGTATCCAACCTGGTTCATTATAGGAATATATTACCCGCCGAAGTGATGGATAACACTCATTTAAGTTCATTCATTTCTGGCCAACCAATCAATTCAAACCAGTCCCGTGATTTTTGATAAATATCATCTTTTTTCAACAACCATTTAAGAAACGTTTTATGACTTTTAAATTTCTTTTCATTCTGGAGAATAATAAGTTCACGCATCATTCTTGTTGTCCAAAAAATCAGGCTATCCATCTCTTTTTTTAGATGTATTAAATCAACTTCACAAAGTTCTTCTTCTTGAGCTTGATGAATATATTCGCTTCGTTTATCATACATGTATGGAAATTGCTCAGGGGATGGAAATCCTTTTCCAAGGCGTGAATAGAACAGTGCCACTCTGAACATAATTTTGTATTTTTTAGCAGCCTTTTTATTGTCCTCTCCAATGAAGATTGTCTCCAAAGAAATAAAACATTTAATTACTTTCAACTTAAGATTTAATTCACTCATAGCATCAGCACAAAATTTTAAAGCAGCAAATAATCGATTATTCATATCGTTATTTTGGCACATTAACATTTGATTTAACGCATTCAGGCATACTAAGTCATCCTCTTGTGGACATTCTAAAGGCCATCCAATTCTTTCTAATCTAGACCACCCGCACTGTTGTTGGGATTGGTGACGTATGTATATCACCGATTCGTGTTCAATTATGCTAACGCGAGTTTGCCTGGGCAAAATTTGCATTAATGAAATACACGTTAAGAGTTTGTTTTTTCCCCGTTCCAAAGCTTTCCAATTTGAATTTGCGGACACTTGGGTAATTGCCACAACATGACCGACAACATCTGTTAAATGAGTGGGTTTTTTCTCCCACTCTTTTAAATACGCCTCAGTAAATGTGATAAATTTGAAATCGGAATATATAATATCATCATTCAGAGTAATATTTTTCAAAGGAAGTAATACTTCATACATCACATCTTTCTTAATCAGTTCTTTATAGAAACGGTCAATTTCATTCAAAGAACCATCTTTGTATTTCTCTGGGTTCGTTTTTATGTCATATACAAATGCCCAAAGATGCTCTTCTAACATCTCTTTTTTCATACCGCTCGTTTTGTCATCTTTTCGTAACAATGTAATCATTTTCCCAAATGAATCACACGCATCCTGTTCTAATGTTCCAATTCCATTTTTTGTCATCCAACTAATGGGTTTATCTGGAGAAAAATCTCTAGGGGTAAGTACCAAATCAATGAATTTTGTCAATTCATTTTTCAACTTTTTATTCATTTTTCACCTTATCAATCTCCCCCATCAACCTCTCCGTCTCCACCAGCGCCACAATTATTTTCTGGTAATGGAAAATATCGTCAACCGACAACTCCCGCCCTTTCCGGTCCTTCAACCACTTCTGCGCCGGTTGATACCCGCCAATGTAGAAGTTCCAGGCAACTTCGGGAACCTTGTCGAAATACTGTTTCTGATTTATCCAGACCTTGCCATCTATATATTTCAAAAGTTCAACAATATTGCTCCCGTCCTCTGGGTATGTGGTTATATATTTCTCGACAACTG
>JAUSPR010000232.1 GCA_030655715.1 Thermoplasmata archaeon | reverse complement strand
AGATCAAACATAACCCGCATTCTCCTTGGCCCGTGTGATGGATTAGGAAATCTTTAATACAAACTCCGAATATCCGCGACCTACTTAATAGCCCCGTGGTGTAGTGGTTATCATTAGAGACTCTGGATCTCTGGACTCCAGTTCGAATCTGGACGGGGCTACTTCACTTTTGTTTTTGTATTGGGTCGTAGCTCCGAGTGCTCGGTACAACACTGGCGCGTTGGTGTGCCAGTTTAACGATTATCCATGTCTGGGAAGTTGGCGCGGACAATACAAGAATGTCGGTCAGGCTGGGTGCCATTGACCTCCCCGGCCTTACAGCCGAGGTTTCCCAAAACAGGGATAACAAAATGCTTTTTAATCTCAATATGTTGTCACGCAATCTCAAAATAATGCCAAAACCCCGCCCTCACAGGCGGGGCATGCTGTTGTCAAAATGACGTGCGGGCATGCATGTCGAGACTGGGTGTTGGGAACGGGATGACGGTGTGTTCTGGATTTGGCCAATATCGCCCGAAATAGGTTCAGACCATAAACTTCACCACGGCACCGGCCAACCGCCTAAGGTGTTCCATTCAACCGCCTGGAACTCCGCACCCTCTCTTCCCTGTCCAGCGACGCCGGAAAACATCCCGGCCCCCGAAAACGCCCTCAAAGTCACCGCTTCCGTTCATCCAGAAGGAATTTCCACATGGGCCGCAGTTCCATGTCGTCCATAGTCTCCACCCCTTTCGGGGTATATAAAGGTGTCCTATTACACCCTCTCACTTTTTATCAAAAGTGTACTATCGTACCATGACACTTATGAGAAGTGCCGCGCCCGCTCGACAACGAACTCTGGACTGACCCCCTCATCCTCCGAGGCCAGCCCGCCCTCCCCACAGCTCCCCCTGCACTCGCTCCCCCATCTCACGAACCGTGTTCCTCCATTTCCTTGAAAAGCGCTTCTTTATCAATTGTTAGATTATTCGGCTCATAGGCAAAGTAGCAGAACATCTCGCCTTTCTGGATTTCATCCATCTGGTCCATCCGTGTAAGATTGCAAGCAACGTTCTCTTTTCCGTTTATGGCACATGACTGGCAAAGCGGCGGCACCGGTATTGAATCCTCATCGATTCTTGTTCCGTCATCCAGGTAATATTCTCCTTCGGTCATCTTGGTTTCACCCTTGAGCGAGGACATATCATATAATCTTAAAAACCTTCTTTGTACTGCATGGGTTGCCGCCCTTAGGAATTCGAATCATGCTATAATTTCTCCTCGATTTCCTTTCTCACAGTCTCGAAGCCCGGTGCCATTGTCATCAGTGCCCTTAATTCCTTGTCCCAGACCGTTTTGATTTCCTCAAAGACCTCGTTGAACAGCGATTCGTTGAGTTTCAAATCATACATGTCCAGCTTCTTCTGTATCAGCGTCTTGTTAAAAATTGTACCTTTGTTCAAAAGATACCAGACATCATAAGCATCCCTGGCCTTCATTCTGACGAGCATGGCCCTTACCTTTTCGGACATCATCTCCTCGAGAGACATGGATTTTAACCTGAAAGACGGAATATCCGGATATTGCGGAAACATCTGTTTCCATTCTGTTTCGAGCAAAATTTCCCCAGCGCTCACATCCATCTGGACCCGGGCAAGGCTCTCCGGCGTTCCCTGGTAAAGGAAGCCCTCGGAAACAAAAGTGATCAGGGTGCCTGCCTTTGGCTCGTTTATTTTTACTTTTGAGGGGTAGCCAAAATCGTTTAGGTATTCGGTAATTCTGTCTATTTTTCTGCGACTAATTTCTCCCGAAAAATCAAGGTCCTCCGAGAATCTGTCCAGGCCGTGGAGTTTGTACAGCGCGGTGCCGCCCTTGAAAACAAGGTCCGGTGCTTCTCTGGATATTGCCAGCAATATTATCTCCTGAAAATAGTCCTTCTCGGCATAGCTCATGTTACTAATACCCTTGACCCTGGCCACCCTTCTCAGTTCCTGCATATCTATCATTTTGTTACTCTCCACCTGTTGCCTCTCTCCGCAGCGTAGTATCTTGAGTAGTTTCTATCGCCGGCGATTCTCTCATGCAACAACTCGAGGAAATGGCCGGACGCTTCTGCCACGTAACCCACTTTCTTGATTGTACTTGTTGGCATCTTCAGCGCGTATTTCTCCAGCCTGGCGATGTCGCATTTCATTATCGCGTTCCTGACCTCGTCCACAGGCACTCTTTCTGTTTCAATAGCATCGATTATAGCCTTCTCGAGGTCGGCAATGAAAATCCTGAAACCGTTGTAATTGATGGGCCTGTAGCCCCAGATGCTGCCTGACCTGATGAGCTCAACATTTCCGATAACCTCATTTTTTCTGGCCATGACCTCTATTCTGGCCGGGAGCTGGGTTGTTGTACCGTGGTGCTGGAACGCGTACCAGAGCGATATATATGATGGGTGATAGATGTGAGAAGCGTAGATGAGAGGGCCCTCATGCACGGTGTAAAAACCTCTCTTCAACCGTTTTATCACTCCTTTGCTTGCCAGCTTGCTTAAATAAACTTTTGAGTAGTTCATATCGCCAACAGCTGCTGCAATCTGCTTGGTCGTGAATACTGGCACTCGTTCTGCAAACTCAAGGAGGTCTTTTTCTTTCATCTTATTAAATGGGCATAAAGTTACCATAATAGATAACCTTATCGGTGAAATGTAAGAAAAGAGTGTTGATTTCGAAACACCTCCTCCTTGAAATCCTCATCTTCCGAGAAATGCCGTACCCTCTCCACAACAAACTTCCCGGCCCCCGAAAACGCTCTCAAAGTCACCGCTTCCGCTCATCCAAAAGGAACTTCCACATGGGCAGCAATTCCATGCCGTTCACGGTTTCCTCCCGGCTGCGGGTCAGTATGGTTCTGGTCTTGTACTTCTGGAGGGTTTCCATGTTCTTCAGATCCTGTGCGTCGATTGTCCTCTTGTACTTCACTTCCCAGGCAGTTTTATCGTGAACGAAATCCACTTCCAGACCCGAGGAACGGTGGTATCGGATTGTTCCCCTGTCTTTCAATGCCAGGTAGGCCAGGTTCTCCGCACGGGCGCCAGCGTTGACATGCTCCGTTAGAACGTTCAAAAGCCCGTTGTCAGCGATGTATATCTTCCTGGGGGACGCCTTGCGCTCGGATGCTTTTCCATCCTTCTCCACCAGATATATCAGGCCGGCCTCCACAAACAGTTCCAGTATCCTGCTCACTGTCTCCACCGGTATGCCCAGCACCCGAGATATCTTCCTTATGCTGATGGGGGAGCCTACGCTCTGAGCGGCCAAAGAAAGAATATCCCTCAGATTGCTGCTGGAACGTATATCATGCCTGGCGGCTATGTCCCTGTAAAGGATGCTGTCCACAAGGGCCTGGAGGACATTGACATCACCAGTTCTCACATACTCAGGCATTCCTCCGGTTTCCATGTATTCTTCCGCCAGCCCGGAATACAGGTGTTGATTGGCTGGCGAGACGGTTTTTCCGGTGAAGGCCAGATATTCATTGAAATCAAGGGGCGAGACATGCACCAGCCTTTGCCTGCCGGTCAAATGTGGACTTTTCATGATTATGTCCAGACTGGCCGAACCGGATGCGAATATCTTGACGTTTCCCATGTCGTAAAGGTTCTTGAGTTGTATCTCGAATCGGTCTTTGAAATGAACCTCATCCAGAAAAAGATATGCGAAATCGCCATGTTCGAGTTTCGATAAACGCCTGAATCCTTCGACAATGTCCAGTATCGTGTGTTTCTCGAGAGACATATGATCCAGCGAAACATAGAATATTTTTTTGGGATCGACTCCGCCCAGGAGTGTGTGGATTATCTGGTGCATCAGCGTGGTCT
>JAUSPR010000224.1 GCA_030655715.1 Thermoplasmata archaeon | reverse complement strand
GGACATGGTAGTGTCCAAAGACAACGTTCTTGGCCAAGAAGGGAAAGGCTTCGGTGTGGCAATGGCCACCTTGGACGGCGGTAGGATCGGAATCGCAGCTCAGGCACTTGGCATCGCCCAGGCAGCCTATGAGGAGAGCCTGAAATACTCAAAGCAGAGGGAACAGTTCGGAAAACCAATTTCAAGCTTCCAGGCAATTCAATGGTTCATTTCAGACATGGCAACAGAAATCGACGCTGCCAGGCTTCTGGTTTACAAGGCTGCATTCGACAAGTGGAAAGGTCGGCCTTACACAGTTTCCGCTGCCATGGCAAAGTTCTTCGCCTCGGATATAGCGATGAAGGCAACCAGAAATGCCATCCAGGTCCATGGCGGATATGGATATACAAAGGAATATCCCGTGGAGAGGTTCTATCGGGATGCCAAGATAACCGAGATTTATGAAGGCACCACCGAAGTCCAGAAGATGGTGATTGCCGGAGATTTGCTGAAATAATTCGAATTACAGATATCATGGAGGAGAAAAAATGAACATAATCGTTTGTGTTAAGCAGGTACCAGATACGACAGATGTGAAGATCGACCCCAAGACAGGGACCCTCATCAGGGAAGGCGTGCCAAGCATTGTCAATCCCGATGACAAACATGCTCTGGAAGAGGCCCTTCACTTGAAGGAAAAGTTCGGCGGCAAGGTAACGGTCCTTTCAATGGGCCCGCCCCAGGCTGAAGACGCGCTTCGTGAGTGCTCCGCGATGGGCGCCGATGACATGATTCTGTTATGCGACCGCGCATTCGCTGGCGCCGATACCTGGGCCACGTCATATACACTTGGCGAGGCAGCGAAAAAGATAGGTTACGATTTGATAATTTGCGGCAGGGAGGCCATTGACGGCGATACTGCCCAGATTGGCCCTCAGATGGCCGAGCACCTCCAGATACCCCAGATAACTTATGTGAGAAAAGTGGAGGTCGGAGACGGCAAGGTCATTTGCGAAAGGGCACTGGAGGACGGTTATGAAAGGATCGAAGCAAGCCTGCCAGCACTTCTCACGGTCATTTCAGACCTCAACAAACCAAGATACCCGAGCGTCCGTGGAATAGTTGAGGCTTACCAGGAGAAGAAAGTCACAGTCTGGACAGCCGCAGATATCGGCGCTGACATGGCATGCATCGGCCTGGACGGCTCCCCAACCAATGTCAAGAGGTCGTTTGCGCCGGAGCCAAAGGGCAAGGGCGAGGTATTGAAAGGAGACGCGAAAGAAATGAGCAAACAGCTCGTTGAGAAACTTAAGGAGAAGAACGTGCTGAGGTGATTCCATGAAGGTTACAATAAACGTTGACGATTGCATCGGATGCGGGATTTGCGTGAAGATTAGTCCAAAGGGCTACGAGATTAACGACCAGATGAAGGCTCAAGTTCTGGACATGAATGCTCCCGGAATAAAAGAGGGCGCGGACGATTGTCCGGTCGGGGCAATATTGGTGGAGGGCGAAGCCATGCCAGCAGCCCAGGCACCCGCACAGGCCGAAGAAATCCTGGTAAAGCCCGATTTGAGTGAATACAAGGGCGTGATGGTATTTGCTGAACAGAGGGGAGGCGACTTAATGAAGGTCACTCTGGAACTGCTCGGTCGCGGAAGAGGATTGGCAGACGAATTGGGCGTGCCGCTTTCCGTAGCACTTCTTGGTCATGGTGTCGATGGACTTGCACCCACCCTAATCGCTGGCGGTGCTGACAAGGTCTATGTTATCGATGATCCAAGACTGAAAGATTACAATACCAGCAGTTATGCAAAAGCAATGATTGAACTCATCAGGGCAGAAAAACCGGAAATCGTGCTATACGGTGCGACACATAACGGAAGGGACCTCGCGCCCAGGATAGCAAAGCGCCTGGATACCGGACTTACTGCCGATTGCACCGAGTTGTCAATAGAAACCGAGACCAGGATGCTGCTTCAAACAAGGCCCGCATTCGGTGGAAACATCATGGCCACAATCATGTGTCCAGACAACAGGCCGCAAATGTCCACGGTTAGGCCGGGCATCATGAAGGTACTGGAACCTGACCAGAACAGGAAAGGCGAGACAATAATATTCGATGCCAAGCTTACTGATGCTGACGTTCTAACAAGAATAATCGAAATCATCAAGGAGCGCAAGGTAGTGGCTAACCTCGAAGATGCCAAGATCATCGTCTCTGGCGGAAGGGGTGTCGGCGGCGCTGACGGTTTCAAGACAATCCAGGCACTTGCAGACATTCTAAATGCAGAGGTCGGAGGTTCAAGGGTCGCAGTCGAAAAGGGCTGGATATCCAAGGACCATCAGGTCGGTCAGACCGGGAAATCCGTACGGCCGAACCTCTACATTGCTTGCGGAATATCCGGTTCAATCCAGCACAGGGCAGGAATGCAGAATTCCGAATGTATAGTGGCAATCAACAAGGACCCGAGCGCGCAGATTTTCACTGTTGCTGATATCGGTCTGGTGGGAGACTTGTTCGATGTTATTCCAGCATTGATTGAAGAACTGAAGGCCGCCGGAATCGGCCAGTAACGGGTGTTAGGATGATTGACTAGCAGAAAGCCATTGACCTGCTTGCACAACTTGTAAAAGCAGAGTCAGAGCCATCAATGTCCAAGGAACCTGTTCTTCAGGTTGTTACTCCATTACTGGAAAAGATGGGCCTGACCATTCATCGGCATGAGAATGCTGGAAATCCCGCGATATTTGCCACCAAGGGTAGCCCGAAGATACTTTTCAACGGACATCTGGACACAGTGCCCAAGGGCGAAGGCTGGAAATATGGCATGGGCCAGGTCGATGACGACCGAGTGTACGGCCGCGGTTCTCTTGACATGAAGGGCGGATGCACATCGCTTTTACTTGCTTGCGAGATACTTGCCGAAAAAGGTATGGACTTCGCCATAATCTTTACCACTGATGAAGAAGTCGGAATGTCCGGCGCGAAGATTGTTGCTGAAAAACATCCCGAAATTGCAGACATTCCGCTGCTGATTATATGTGAACCCACAGGAATGCTTCCTGTAATCGATGAAAAAGGCATTGTCCAGTTCCGCATAACCACATTCGGCAAGAACGCGCATTCTGCCATGCCCGAGCTTGGCAGGAATGCAATCGCCGACCTGATTCCCAGGCTGAACGAGTTGATAGATTCGGAATTGTTCGGCCTCAGTCAGCATGACCCTGTTACAATAGGCATCAACATGATATCCGGCGGCACGGGAATGAACGTAATGCCGGAAAGCGCCAGCGCAGTCATCGATGTCAGATTCCACTCAAAATACACGAATCCAGAGATGCTGGGCATACTGAAAAAGCTGGTAAGGGCGGATGACGAATCCGTTCAGGTCGAGCTTATCCACGAACTTGTGCCTGTTACTTCAGGCATTTCAAAGGAATTCCTGGCCCGGCTGGAGACTCTTTTAGGCGGCAAGGCCTACTCGGTCCCTTATGGCACCGAGATGGCAGTGTTCGGGCAATTGAACCCGAATACGATCGTTCTGGGGCCGGGCGGTTCCACGATGGCGCATCAGACGGATGAGTGGGTTGATGTGAACGATGTGGTGAGGGCTGTGGATGTCTACTTAGAAATCACCAAGATGATTTGACAAACAATTGTAAATTAATATATCAAAACCCCATCCCCCCTCGATAACATGATAGACCGCAAAGAGATCCAGGAAATCGTTTCGAATTATGACCCCAGTAAAATTCATGTCGGCATGACAGCATCCCATTCCGCGCTTGATGTCTGCGACGGCGCAGCCGAGGAAGGGTTGCCCACGCTCGCAGTTTGCCAGAAGGGCCGGGACAAAACATATTCCACTTACTTCAAGGCAGAAAGGGACAATACCGGCAAGCTGAAGCGCGGCATGATTGACGAAGCCCTGGTACTGAACAGCTTCAATGATGTCATGCTGGAATCCACACAGGAGAAATTACGCAAGAACAATGTCCTGTGGGTGCCAAATCGTTCTTTCACCTCCTATTCCGACATCACAGAAATCGAGAATGAGTTCAGGGTTCCGATGTTCGGCAGCCGCAACCTTCTTCGAAGCGAGGACCGCGGCGAGGAACGCGATTATTACTGGATGCTGGAAAAGGCCGGCCTTCCTTTTCCCGAGAAAATACACGACCCCAAGGACATAGACTGCCTGTGCATTATCAAGCTGGCCCACAAAGTCAAGAAACTTGAGCGCGGTTTCTTCACTGCCTCCAGCTACGAGGAATACACCAAGAAATCAAAGCAACTTATCAAGCACAATGTGATTACCAAGGACGATCTGACTGTGGCCAGAATGGAGAAGTATGTTATCGGCCCGGTTTTCAACCTGGATTTTTTCTACTCCCCAATTGAGCCAAAGATGCCGAAACTAGAGCTTATAGGCATTGACTGGCGGTTCGAGACATCGCTCGATGGCCATTGCAGGCTTCCTGCGCCGCAGCAGATGGTATTAGCCGACTCTCAGGCTACGCCCGAATACACTGTCTGCGGACACAATTCAGCTACACTCAGGGAATCGTTACTGGAAGAGGCATTTGTTCTCGGCGAGAAATACATCGAGGCCTGCAAGGAGCATTATGCACCTGGTGTCATAGGGCCTTTCTGCTTACAGACCTGCGTGGACAAGGACCTGAAATTCTTCATTTATGACGTTGCCCCGAGGGTGGGCGGCGGAACCAATGTGCATATGGCCGTCGGTCATCCGTACGGAAACGCGCTCTGGAGAACCAATATGTCAACCGGAAGAAGAATTGCTCTGGAGATAAAACGTGCCAAGGCAATGGACAAACTCCATGAAATCGTGACATGATTATGGCACTTTATTACTGACGGGATTTGAACCCGACAGCATGCCCCGCCTGTCAGGGCGGGGTAATGTTATCGACTGATTTCAAGTGCGAATGTCGCGGCATCTGGAGCATTCTGTTACTCTGTTTTAGGGGACCTCGTCTGAGCACAGCGAGGGCGAGGGGGTCGACAGAAAACGGCTAACCTGGGCCAACACCCTGGGCATGTAAATATGAAATGGCAATTAATCAGTGATAATCTCGAACCCGTTCTGGTCGAAGATCAAGGGATGATAGCCTCTTCCATGGTTGGTCCTTCTCATTTTTGCCACACCCAGGTACAGATTGACGCTCGACCCTTCCCTTCTCAGGTCCAGATGAATAACTCCGTCAGCCAGGAAGTCCTCGTCCCTAACGATGTCCTGGTTGCTTGTTGCCTCTGTGATGATAAATGTGGTCACATTCAACGCCCTGAGCCAGCCGAAAAGGTGGAATAGCTCGGCCCTCTTATTCTTGACGTCCGCCAGGACCTCTACTGCCGCAAGAGAATCAATGACCAGTATATCATAACCCTGAGCCGATTTCATGTTCTCCGCGTACATGCGGAAAACGCTGTTCCAGCTGTCCCCGTACTCCATGCCCTCGGCGTTCTGCCTGAGATAGCCGATGTCCACGACGCTGACCATGTTCTCCATCTCGTCGACTGGCATGTGCAGGGATTTCATCTGTTCCAAGAGGCTGTTCCTGTCCTGCTCCAGCGTGATGTAGACCCCCTTGGTCTTGTTCTGCTTGGCATTCTGGTAAAGGATATTGAAGCCGACTGACGATTTCATGCTGCCTGGCATTCCTGTCAGAAGCACGACATAGCCCTTCGGGATTCCGCCTTCCATGTCATCGTCAAGACCCTTTATAAATGTCTGAATTCTCTCGGTCATTGTAATCACCTATTAATGTTCTGAACCTTGAAAGTTCTTTTCCATTATAAACGTTTACTGTATAAATGCCGAGAACGCTCAGTCCTTTAGGGCTGAGATGAATCGGTATAAGCAGTAAAAACGTGGGAGGCCGCCGCATACCGTGCTTATGCAATCAAAACAAATCGAATTAATCATTTGATTCGATTAATCAGGTATGCGGCCTATGCGCGTAAACTTCCAGCCCTGGCAACAAACGCCAACCACTTTAGGGGCTGGTAGTTTACACCTTATTTATAGGAAATTGTGTTTCAGCGAAGATGATAGTTTGACCATTCTTGACCTTTGGTTTTTCGAAGTATTTCACCAGATAAATTATGGGGCAAAAATTAATAGCAGGATATTATCCGGTATTCAATGACTGAGTTATTCAGATTAGGGGAAAGGAAAATTATTGAAAGCCTGGTCAAGATATTTGATACTGATGGGGCCAGAATGCTGGGCGATGATTGTGCCATCCTTGACATGGGTTCAGATTATCTGCTGCTGACCACTGACATGATGCAACAGGCCACACATATTCCGGAGGGAGCAAAGCCCGAGGATGTTGGCTGGTATGCTGCCGCCATTAACCTGAGCGATATCGCTGCGATGGGCGGCCAACCTTTGGGCATGGTGTTCGCATTAGGACTTCCCAAGGAAACCGATATCGGATGGCTTGAAAAACTCGCTGCTGGCATAGAGGATTGCTGCTCGAAATATGGTGTGCCTGTCCTGGGCGGCGATACAAAGGAATCGCCTAATGTTACCATAACCGGAACAGCGTTAGGGAGAGTCTCGAAATCCGAAATTTTAAGGCGAAGCGGCGCAAGGCCAGGCGATATAATCGCAATGACTGGCAGCCTCGGAAGAGGCCTTATGTGGGAGAGGAACCGAACTGAGTCATCAATACTATTGAGGGTCGAGCCAAGGCTGAGTGAAGGCCAGGAATTGTCAGCTTCCGGCGCCGTAACCTCATGCATAGACTTGTCTGACGGTCTGAGCACCTCGCTTCATCATCTGGCACAATCCGGTAAAGTTGGTTTTGTGGTCGAGGAAAATCTAATTCCCATACTTTCTGGCCTTGATAAAAATGAGAAGGAACTCGCCCTGCATTATGGCGGAGAATTCGAGCTTCTCTTCACTATCGATCCGGAGAAAGCCGATAAAATTCTTGGAATATCCTCTGGCATACCTTTCACAAGAATCGGCCAGGTGATAGAAAAGCAAGGCGTATTCATTGTTTCGGAAGATGGAGAAAAACCCCTACAGAATCTGGGATATGAACATTTCAGCAAGGAGGATTCCACATGATAATTCGACCTATTGAATCCAGAGATTATGATCGTATTGAGATAATCGGAAAAAACCTTCACAACAAGGAAGACGGAACTGGATGGTTCACAGAAAATGCCTACCAAAAATGCATACCATTCGACATTCGCATGCACAAAGGATTTGTCGCTGATGAAGAAGGAGCGGTTGTAGGTTTTATCACATATTCAACTTATGACCTCCCGCAAATGACACCATTTGTCAGCTGGATTGCTGTAGATATTGGTCATCATAGAAAGGGCATCGGCGCCAAGCTATTGAAAAGCGTTGAGTCTGAGATTTTAAAAACGAACGTAAACGTCCTTTTCGTTGAAACACCATCCGAGGAAGCTGGAATCGGCTGTGATTATGAGAAGACCTACAAATTTTATCTGAGCGTAGGCTTCGTTTTGGACAGGGTCATAAAAGCAGACGACCCGCATAACTATTGCGGTTGCGATATGGCAGTTCTAAAGAAGGTGTTCGAATGATGGAGGCACTGCTGTGGTCCTCCGAGGAAGGCCAGAAGGTCCGGTGCAGGCTTTGCGCCCACAGATGTTTGATTTCCGAAGGAAAATCCGGAATCTGCAATGTCAGAAAGAATGTATCAGGAAAGCTCATGGCCATGACCTACGGAAAAGTTTCTTCAATAGGGCCTGATCCAATTGAAAAAAAACCCCTGTATCATTTCATGCCTGGCACGAACGTTCTATCCCTCGGAAGCGTCGGTTGCAACTTCCGGTGTGATTTCTGCCAGAACTGGTCCATATCCCAGGAATTCACAACAAAAGGCTTGAGGGACATAGAGCCGGAAAAATTGCCCATACTGGCCAACAGTTACAGGTGCAAAAGTATCTCATGGACCTACAACGAGCCAACCATCTGGTTTGAATATACACTGGACGGGGCCAAGATGGCTAAAACTGCCGGCCTGGCAACATCCTATGTAACCAACGGGTATATCAGCGAGGAGGGGTTGAGGGAAATCTCTCCATACCTGGATGCCATGAACATTGATGTAAAAGCCTTTACTGATGATTTCTACAAAAGGCGGTCAAAAGCCAAACTTCAACCAGTTCTTGATACCTGTGAACTCGCCAACGAACTTGGAATACATATTGAATTAGCTTATCTGGTCATACCCGGGCAGAACGACGATCCCCAGGAATTAAGGAATTTCGCTCAATGGGTTAGGGACAGTCTTAGCGATGTCACGCCGATTCATTTTTCGCGATTCCACCCTGACTACAATTATCGTTCGGCGGGAAGTACCCCGATGGAGACATTGAAACTTGCCCACCACACTGCAAAGGAGGAAGGTCTGAAATTCGTTTACCTTGGAAACGTGGGACATTGCGATGAGGAAAATACCTATTGCCCGAAATGTGGCAAGCTGGCATTGGAAAGGCTGGGTCTGAGATTGATAAGGGATACGACCAAGGAAGGCAAATGTCCCGATTGCGGCCAGGACCTTAACCTCATTATCGATGTACCGTAAACTACCAGCCCCTAAAGTAGCTGGCGTTTATTGCGGGGCTGGAAATTTACGTGTGTAGGCCATGCACCTGAATTCTCAAAGCCGATTGGCTTTGATTTCATATACAAATATCTGCACGGTACATGGCGGTCTGCCACGTTTTACTGCTCATGCCGATTCATCTCAGCCGTAAACTACCAGCCCCAAAGTGGCTGGCATTTCTAGCCAGGCTGGAAGTTTACATGTGTAGGCCATGCACCTGAATTCTCAAAGCCGATTGGCTTTGATTTCATGTGCTATATGTTGCACGGTGCATGGCGGTTTGTTTTTTGTTCAGATTCGTGTAATTGGTCAATTCATCTCAGGCCTGAATGCCTGAGGGGTCTTGACCATTATCACTAAAGAACTGAGCGTTCTCGGCATATGTACAATAGTAAGCATTCAGTATTCTGAAGTTTGCTCCTAAATTGTAGATTTGTTGATAGTGCAAGGTTGCCTGCGCCCTCGAATCCCATATCGCATTTGAGTTTATCAAGTTTACTAATCCTCCTTTAGCCA
>JAUSPR010000221.1 GCA_030655715.1 Thermoplasmata archaeon | reverse complement strand
ACATGACAAAGAAGAAAAACCAATTCTATGTCACATTGACCGGCAAGGGGAATTGATAGAAAAAATCATCCTTGAAGGGAATGGCTGGATCGAAGCAATGACCGAATCCAAAGGAAAGATACTTCTGGCAAGGCTTGAATCGGAACCAAAGGAACTTACTGAGCTGATGATTATTGAGTCATTCGCGGTTAGAAGAAATTGTTAATTAACATGAAAACAAATCTCCAAATAGTTCACTGAATATCCAGACCGCATGCGCAAGGTCCTGGTCCATCTCATTGCTATCGAGTCCCTCGTCACAATCGCGGGAACGCTGGCCGGAATGTTCAGCATTGTTTTTCTGGTGAATTCCGGTTTCTCTGCGGCTGAATCATCTCTTTTCTACCTTCAGGGCTTTGGCTGGGCTGCATTGCTCTGTCTCTTGGCAGGTAAAACGGGATTCCGCAATCCGAAGCACTGGATGGCCGTTGGAATGCTTGCGCAGAGCGCATTTTACATGAGTTTCATTGCTCTAGAGGGGAACTGGCTGCTCATTCTCGCACCCGCCTTCTTCGGAATGTATATTGTGTGCTTCTGGGTGCCGTTCAATATCCTGATGCTGCGCCAGACATCCAAGGAAAACCGTGGCGAGATGATAGGGTATTTTTTTCTAGTATTCCCTGTAATCGGCCTGGCCAGCCCGATTGTGGGCGGATACATGATTGACACGGTTGGTTATGGAGTGCTGTTCGGCAGTGCTTTCGCAGCCTTGATGTGCAATGCGGTTCTGATAATAACCAGCAGAAGCATGAAATCCAGGCCGATGAAGGGCAAATTGACAATCAGAAAAATGGGAAGCAAGCTTGCCACCGGTCTCTTTTTCCAGGGCGGCCATGAAGGTGTCTGGTGGACCATGGTTCCGCTGATTTCCATGATGTTCGTGACTTCCGGCTTGAGCCTGGGTTATGTCTTTGCCCTGATCAATCTGTTCGGCGGGATAGCCTCCATACTTGTGGCCAGGGTCTCGGACCGCCGCGGATACAGATACAAATACGTGAGGGCAGCGGCCGTTGCCTGCGTCCCGCTTATCTTCGGCATTGCTCTTGCTCCTGATTTAACGAGCTATCTTGTCCTGGCTGCTGCTGTTTATCTGGTTCAGCCCATGATCCAGATTCTGCTTTTCGCAATGGCCAGCGACAGAATGGAGAATCAGTATACCTCATGTTCCGTGACCAGGGAATTGCTGCTCAACACGGGCAGGATACTCGGCGGAGCGCTTTGCGCTATAATTTTATTCACATCCGGAGATATAAGACTGGCCTATGCAATATCGGGAATCATGGTACTGGGCATCGTGTTGACGAGATAGGATTGGAAACTGTGTCCATGATTGTAACGGATGGCACTCATCCTGGCCATCGAACTTGTGTTCCTGGTTATTGCAGTACCTTTGTTCAAGAGGGCTATGAACAAGTAGAAATAAAATAATACAGAGCAAGCCCGTTCATATTTAATTGGACGGGCTTGTCATTTTCATCCAAGGAGTATCACAGACGAACTGGCACTTTGTTCTTGTCCGTGAAGTTCGTGCCGCATGACCAGCAGCTCTTGAAAGTGTCGAACATTATCGACCTGCATTTTCGGCATTCTATCCATTCTCCGAACTTGGTCTGGAAATCCTGTTCCTGCGGTTCCTCGTCAAATGATAATTCGTACATGGAAAGGGAATTTCAATTTGAGGATATAAAGTATTTTTTCTGATTATCAAAGTTGATATAATTAAATACGAAAGTGCCATGTCAGAATGTTGTCTATGCATGCGATAAAAGTTGAGAAACTCGATAAGAAATTCGGAGACTTCAAGGCACTGGACGGCATGGACCTTGTTGTAAGAAAGGGAGAGGTGTACGGCCTGCTCGGTCCCAACGGCGCAGGCAAGACAACCGCAATTAAAGTTCTAACTGGCCTTTTGAAAAAAACATCGGGTGACGCGGAGGTTCTGGGCGTAACTATCCCCAACAAGGACATCACCCAGAAGATTGGATATATGCCCCAGGAAACCGCGCTTTATATCGGCCTTACAGTCCACCAGAACCTGGAATTTTTCGGGAAATTGTTTGGCATGGACAAGGCCAAAATCCTGGAAAGGGAAACGGAACTTCTCAAGTTCATAGACCTTGAAAAATGGCGGGACGAGCTTGTCGCCAACCTGAGCGGCGGCATGAAGCATCGCGTCAGTCTGGCCTGTGCGCTTATTCACGAACCGGAAGTACTGTTCCTTGACGAGCCAACTGTCGGCGTTGATCCTGAATTGCGCGTTAGCTTCTGGAACTTTTTCAGCAAGTTGAAGGAAAAGGGTATCACCATTCTCATCACCACGCATTACATGGACGAGGCCAGCCACTGCGACCGCGTGGGTTTCATGCGCTCGGGAAAGCTGATTGCCGAGGGCGAGCCGCAGGCTATGTTAAAGGAGGCCGGGGCAACATCGCTTGAGGACGCTTTCTTATTCTTTGCAAGGAGGGACAGGACATGAACATCAAGAGAGCGTTGGCAGTCTCCAGAAGGGTGTTTATGGACCTCAAGAATGATAAGCGAACGTTGGCCCTAATCATCATAGCCCCGCTGTTCGCAATGGGCATTTTCGGGCTTGCGTTCAGCGGACAGATAAGCGGCGTCAATGTAATAGTCGTGAATGATGACATGGGTATGGCAACGCCAATGGGCCAAGTTTATCTTTCAGAGATTGTGATAAACAACCTTGACCCGGATACGCTGTCAATCACCACCATGGACGATGTAGCAAGCGCGGTGGCAGAGATAGAGAACGGCAATGCATACGCCGTATTCTATTTCCCGGCAAATTTCACGAATGTGACGATTCTTGCCTACAATCAGATGACGGAAGCCAGCACATCCGTGGACATTCATATCGACATGAGCAATGTTAACGTTGCGGAAGCCATAATGCAGGCCTTCAATGACGCGGTCCAGACAACCATGCAACAGCGCGGCCTAGAGATGCCGGTTACAATCGATAGGCAGGCGGTTTACGGCCAGAATGCCAGTTTCATGGATTTCTTTGTTCCCGGAATAATGGCCTTCGTGGTGTACATTCTCACAACGCTTCTCACACTGATTAACTTCGTGGGAGAGCGAACATCCGGAACACTGGCAAGGCTCACGGCCACGCCCCTCAGGGAAAGCGAGATAGTGGCCGGCTACGCCATGACATTCAGCATTGTCGGGACCCTCCAGGCCCTCTTACTGCTCACAGTGGGAATGCTTGTTTTCGGTGTCAATGTCGAGGGAAATGTGGGGCTGGCCTTCATGGTCGTCGCACTTCTCGCAATAGTCTGCCAGGCTCTGGGAATACTGCTTTCCTCGATCACGCACAGGGAAGCGCAGGCAATTCAATTGATTCCATTCATAATCATGCCTGGATTCCTGCTTTCAGGCGTTTTCTGGCCATTGGAGGCACTTCCCTTGTGGCTAAGGCCGTTTAGCTATCTTGTTCCGCCGTCCTATGCAATAGACGCTTGTCGTTCGGTCATGCTTCGCGGCTGGGGCCTGGAGATGATATGGACGGACGTTGTGGCACTGATAGTGTTTGCGGCCGTATTCCTTGTACTGGCAGTATTATCCCTCAAGAGAAGAGGTTAATGCTTGGAATAATTGGTTGCCCTTCCTCGCCCTGGAACATGAGAGATAATCATGCCTTCAATAGTATAAGGTTTGATCAAGTTAGTCAGGTTTACCGCGGCATCCAGCTTGTGCTGGTTGTCCGCGTATATCTCATACATGGACTCGCCGCGGTCCACTTTCTCGCCGCGCTTCTTCAGGAAAACAAGTCCAGCGCCCTTGTCCCTGGGTGAGCCTGCGGTTCTCGCGATTCTCACGAGCTTTTTATTGTCCAGAGATATGACATACCCATCAATTGATGAAAGAATCTCAGCCTTGTACTGGCCAGGTGAAATATCCTCGGACTTGAGGTCGGGATTTCCGTCCTGGGCCTGTAAAATTTCTCTGAATTTTTCAAGGGCCTTTCCGGAGTCCAGAATGTCTCTGGCAATCTGCTTGCCGTTGTGCATGCCGCCCATTTCAAGAAGTATGCCAGCCATTGCCACGGATTTCTCGACCACGCTGGTTGAGGGCGCCTTTCCCTCCAGGCACATGAGAGCTTCCTTGGCCTCCAGCAAGGGGCCGATATGCTTTCCGATTGGCTGACCGCCGTAAGTAATGGCGCATTCCACATGCATGTCCAAACGACGACCAATTTCTATGAAATCACTTGCGTATTTATTGGCCAGTTCGGTTTCCGTTACCTTGGTTCCGGGGCCGATAGGAATATCTAGGAGGAAGAAGTCCGCGCCGACCGCTTTCTTCTTGGCCATAACCGAAGCTATTAGTTGGGAATACGGGTCCAGGCTGAGCGGATATTCCACGCGAATAATTATGTCATCGGCCGGAGCAAAGTTCACATTGCCCCCCCAGGCAATCACGCCGCCTATCGTTTCCGTAATATTCTTTATCTCCTCTTTGGTTAAACTGACCCTGGCAATGGTCTCGAAAATGTCCGCAGTACCGCAGGCACTGCTTATCGCGCGGGAAGATGTTTTCGGTATCAGGAGGCCGGCAGCAGCTACGATCGGGACTACCAGAAGTGTGATCTTATTCCCGGGGGCACCGCCAATGCTGTGAAAATCGAATACCGGGGAACGGTCTAGCTCAATAGTATCGCCTGTCTCGACCATCGCCTTGGTGAGATAGGTGGTTTCGTCAAGATTCATGCCATTCAACTGGCAGGCCACCACGTAAGCCGTGAGCTCGATATCTGTCAGATTGTGAGCGGCAATATCCACCACTATCTCGCGGATTTCCTCGGCCGAGAGGGTTTTTCCCTCGATCTTGTGCTTTATCAGTTCAACGGAATGAGGCCGTTCAGTGGGCATAATCTCGACAGTATCGGTATCGCAGGTCTTCAGTTCCTCGAAAACCTTGAGGAGAACTCCTACATGACCCTCTTTTACGACAGACGAGCTGAGCTCCACGACCGCAGTGATGGTCTTCTTGGCAGTGATCAGTTTCACCCTGTCCAGCGAACGCACGCCCATGTCCTTGGCGTCCTTATTGTTCAAAATGACTGTTAGCTCTCCTGCGTCAATCTTAATTTCCTTTATCTTGAATTTCATGTTATATCTCCTTTCAAATATCTTCCAGATGTTCCTTGATGATTCTGATTGCCTCTTCCGGCTTGATTATTCCCACCTCGGTGATTATGCCGGTTATGAGCTCCGGCGGCACACGGTCGAACACCGGATTGAAGACCTTCACATTGGCAGGTAATTCCGATGCAGGTAAAATCTCTTCGGACGGCCGAAGCTCGATCTCCACGTGCTGGCCAATCTTGCTGGCAGGCAGGAATTTATAGGTTTCAGCGCAGGCATAAATCGGGATGTTGAAGTCGCGTGCGGTGGCGGCCAGCAAATGGGTGCCTATCTTGTTTATTAGGCTGCCGTCGGACTCCAGCGTATCCGTTCCGACGAATGCGATTGAAACTTCCGGCATGACAAATCTCATGGCCGAATCCACTATGAGGGTGACAGGAACGCCGGCTTTCGCCAGTTCTTTTATGGTAATGAGACCCTGCTTCTTGGGCCGAGTTTCACAGGCATAGACGCCGGTAATCCTGCCGGCTTTATGACATTCCAGGATTGCGGAAATCGCGGCCGAGCTATTGCAAATGGTTATGACTTTGCCTGGCTTTTTCATCAGAGGTAACGCGTTCTGGCCTATCTTTTCCACTGCGGAATTGGAATTCCGGATGAATTTCTCGGCATTTGAAATGACCAAATATCTGGCAGTGTTGAAATCCTCCTGTTCCTTTGTTCCCCGAATGGAAATGCTGACCGCATTGCTCAGGGAAATGGCTGTCGGCCGTGTGGAAATTAGCCGCAACGCCGCAATATCGAGACCGACAAGGAACTCCTCAAGTGTCATAGACTTACATTTCACAGCATAGTCCAGCATTGCGGCTGCTGCTGCACGGGCAATGCGGCCTGCACCGCGAATTGTCATATCCTGAATCTTCAGGGCTGTTTCTTCGACGTTCATGGGATAACATTGAGATATGTGGATATGTGTTCATATAGATTCCTATTTAATTCAGTATCCAAACCCTTTTATCCGGTATCCAAAGTCCTTTTATCCGGTATCCAAAGTCCTGGCGGACATTTGGACGGGGGTGGAGAGTAAGGACTGGACCAGAAAAGAGGAGATAAGACCAGGCAGGATTATCAAACTCGATAATTACGAGTTATAACCTATATACTAGGCTGACAATGTTTGATTATCCTTAAATCACTATGACCCCTCTATTTTTTATTTATTCG
>JAUSPR010000218.1 GCA_030655715.1 Thermoplasmata archaeon | reverse complement strand
AGAAGCTTTTGGATAAAGCCAAGCAAGCTTCAGAGAAGGGCCAGCAGGCACAATCGCTCGAGATTTATCAGAAAGCCGGCCAGGTTCTGAACGAGAATGGCAAGGTCATTGCCTCCGCTCCCAGAGAATTTTCTCTACTTTTTGATGCACTGGGTTACGGCCTTATCGGTATTGGAAAGGATGATGAGGGCATCAAATCCATAGAGCATGCTTTGGCGTTGGACAGGAGTAATGTCAAAGCCATGGTTCACAAGGGCATTTTCCTTTTCAAGAATGGTAACTCGCCTCAGGCCATCGAGCAGTATGATATGGCTCTTTCAATAGACCCGATTAACAAGGCGGCACTGGCTAACAAGGGTTCTGCTCTCGAAACTCTGGGCAATGTCGTAGAGGCAATTGCAGTTTACAACAAGATACTGGCTACCGACGAATTAGCCATTGCTTTTTATGATAGAATTCTCGTTCTCTCTCCAAAGGACCCGAGGGTCCATAACAGAAAAGGCATAGCCCTGAACAAGCTGAACAGATACGAGGAAGCCATCTCAGAATTTTCAACGGCTATTACACTTGACCCTCAATATGTGGAAGCAATGGTTAACAATGGTCTGGCCTTGGCATTGATGGAGCGGCATGAGGATGCTATTTCAGTGTTTGATAAGTCACTTGCCCTGAGGAAGGATGACCCTTTCATCTGGGAACAGAGAGGCCATTCATTCTACCGAATTAAAAAATATAGGAAATCTGCAGACAGCTATACGGAATCGCTACGCCTGAAATCGGACAATGTGAAGCTCTGGATAATGAAGGGAATGAGCCTGCACATGGCAGAGGACTTCGAAGCCGCTTGCGGAAGCTATGATATGGCGTTGACCCTGGACGCGGATAATATGGCTGCACTTGTCAACAAGCGCCAGAGCCTCAAAAAACTTGACAGGCACATGGATATCGTGGAAACCGCGGACCACATGTTGGCAATTCAACCGGATGACAGAAATGCAATTTTTGATAAGGGCAATGCCCTGGCTGCAATGGGCGACCATGACAAGGCACTTCTCAGCTTTGACAGGATAATTCAGCTCAATCCGAAGGATATCGAAGCAATGATTGAGAAAAAGGAGTCACTGAAACATCTTGAAAGGCATGAGGCTGTGGATAATGTCTGTGATAAAATTATTCACCTGGACCACAAAAATATTGAAGCTCTTTATGACAAGGGCTCGGCATTATTTGCCCTGGGTGCGTATGATAAGGCAATTCATCCCCTGGACAAGCTTCTTGCCATACATCCAGATCATCTTGACGCCTTGAAGAGAAAGAGAGAATGCCTCAAGGAACTTGGCAGACATCAGGATATCGTGAAGGTTGCTGACCAGTTCCTGAAATATCAGCCTGATAATGGCCCATGCCTGATGGACAAGGCAATTGCGCTGTTCAACATGTCCATGTATGCAGATTCAATAGGTATTCTTGACAGATATCTGCTTCAGTTCAAGGACGATGCCAGTGCCTGGTTCAAGAAAGGCCATGCCCAGGCATTAATGAACCAGCATGTCGAGGCAATAGAGAGTTTCGACAAGGCCATTGCCCTGAAACCTGGTGACAAGACATTCCATGACATGAAAGGCCGTTCGTTTGCCAGACTGGGCAAGTTCACAGAAGCCATTGCGGAATTTGACAAGGCACTTCAGTTGGACCCGGAAGACCCGGAGATATGGTACAGTAAAGGTCTGGCTCATGAGAGCGCCAAATCATACGAGGAAGCGGTAGCCTGCTTCGACCGTGCGCTGCGGTTGAAACCCGAGGACAAGAATATCTGGTACAGCAAGGGTCTTTCTCTCGCCTGGCTGGAGCATCATGATGACGCGCTCGCTGCACTGGACAAGGCCATTCTTTACGGCCCCAGCGACCGTTTCCCATATCTTAAGAAGGCAGATATTTTCCTGAAGGTTGGCAGGTATCCAGAGGCCGTGGAAACATGCAATAAGTTGCTGGCCATGAATCACATGGACCTTGAAGCGCTTCTGAGAAAGAAGGATGCCCTGAAAAATCTGGATGACTACAAAGGTGTAGTGGAAACAGCCGATAAAATTTCTAAGCTGGACCCGAAGAATGTTCTGGCTTATTACGATCGTGCGATTGCAGAGCAGAAGCTCGGGGAGCATCACAATGCGATTAAGTCATTGGAACGTGGCCTTAATGTCGAACCGGATAACATTGATTTCCTCGAAGCAAAAAAGAACTCGCTCACCGAACTTGGGGACCTGGAAGGCATCATCGAAGTAGCTACACGGATTATCGAGCTTGACCCGGCAAATACTCAGGCATGGCATGATAAGTCCAAGGCGCTGGGCTCGCTGAATCGTTTCAGCGAGGCATTGGCAGCTGCGGATTCCGGTTTGCAGGCAAACTCATCGCTCAGCGACCTCTGGGTCATCAAGGCAGAAATATTGCTCAACCTGAAACGGGACATGGAAGCCCTTGAAAGCTTCGACAGGGCCCTGCAATCCAAGCCTGGAGACCTGACCGCATTGTACAGGAAGGGCAAGGCATATTACGGGATGGAGAAATTTGACGAGGCTGCAAGATGCTTTTCCGAGGCGCTCCAGAACTATCCCGATGATGTGAAATTGCTCAATGCCAGGGCGATGGCCTACATGCACGAGTCCAAGTTCGACCTGTCGACAGTTGATTTCGACCGGGCCATAGGAATCGAGCCTGACAATCTGCGCACCCTGACCAACCTGGGCTTGCTGAAGCTGGAGATGAAGGATTTCGATACTGCCCTGAAACACCTGAATAGCGCACTGCAACTGGCACCCGGAAACAAGGACGTGTTAGTAGCCAAGGCAAAGGTATACTCTGCAATGGAAAATCTGGACGAGGCAAGGTACTGGTATGGAAAAGCGCTGGAAACCGGAGAGGATCCTGAAATTTTGGCTGGTTTCGCGATGATACAGTCCAAGGTTGGCGATTACCGTTCTGCGGTCACATTGCTCGAGAAGCTGGTAATTACGTCTCCTGACTCAAAGGAGGCCTGGTATAACCTGGGCTTTGCACGGGAAAAGATGAGGGAATACGAAGAGGCACTGAAATGCTATGACAAGGCAATCGGCCTGGATGCGAATGATAAGTTCTCATGGAACAGCAAAGGTCTTGTGCTTCTTGAAATCGGGAAACTTGAAAATGCAATGCGAGCCTTCGAGCGCGCCCTTGAAATTGATTCGGAATTCGCCTCAGCCCAGGATGGCCTGCGAATAGCCAAGGAAAGATTGGAATCTCAGGATGTTGAGAAATTCGCCAGAGCGGTGCTCAGGCTTGAGTTCGAGAGGAATAGGCCCATATCCAGGGAAGAAGCGTTCCGTGACGGCGGCATACCATATGCCAACCTGGAATCGGTCTTCACCTTCCTCAACCAGATTGAGGAATTCCCCCTGCAGGCAATGACGCCCCAAGAAAAGGACGAGATGGAAAAAGCTTCCAGAGAAGTGCTTGTACGTTCAATTGGTAGCGGTTCCGCATCCCAGAAAACCAGATTAAGGCTCTCTGACATTTCCGTGAACTTCCCTGATTACACCCTGTGGAAGGCCAAAAGGGTGCTGAGCTACATCCAGCGCGTTGACCAGATGGCCTTTCCGCCTGACCCGAACCCGGAGATGGACGCATTGCTACGCAGGGCGCTGGGCCTGCCACCGGAAAGAAGGTCAGTAATCGGACTTGTGGAATCCCTGGGCCTCGGCGTGATGAAGGCCAAACAACTCCAGGCACATCTCGCGACATTCAAAAAGGATGGCTATATTGCGCCGGAGGTGGAAATCGGCTCTCTGGTGAGCGAGGAATACGGTGGTGCAAGGTCCGCCCCGAGAACCCAACCCAAGCCAAAACCCACTGAACACAGACAATCTGGACCTCCGCGCGACACGCATGGCGCAGACCCAGCGATGGCGAGAAAATATTGCACAATCCATGGACACATGGCTGTTACCAGGCACTCATGCGGTGCCTATCTCTGCCACAACTGTGTTAGCGGTGCCAGCAAGTGTCCGGTATGCCACAGACCTCTTCATGAGACAAAGAATGCGCCAGAGCCGCCCAGGGAACGGACTCGCGATCCCGAACCCGAGGAATTGTCTTCGGATGATTATGACGAGCCAGAACAGGATAGTCAGCCGAAAAGTGACGACCAAGTGAAGAGCGAGTACGGTACATTATAGGGGTCAATTACTAATTTTGTATTTGTGTTAACCATAGAAAGTTAATTGGATACCTATGTTGACACTTCGCCTATGTACGTACATGTGTAATTAAAGGTCAATCTATTTATAGAATTCGCGAGTTACACTATACATTCGAATACTGCACCGTCTATTTGGGAGGCTTTCACTTGAATACAAGGAAATTATCTGTAAGCTTAATTGTTCTGATGCTGATGAGCGTTAGCTTCGGAGTGATAGCATGAAAGAAACGAAATTCAGGACACTGAAAAATCCAGATACCGGGAAACAACGCGAAGCTAGGGTCATTCAAAGAGGGAGGAAAATTGGCTCCGTTATCGTTGTTTCAATCATGTTCGCTATGAGCTTCGCAGTTTGTTTTTCCATGAGCGCTGAAGCTCTGGAATTCGTTGAGCCGATGACCATGCCCTGGACCACAGCCTTCGAGCCGATGGATTCCGCTTGGGATTCGACCGGCAATCACTGCGTCATAATCGGGAATGACACGTCCGGCATCCAGTCCAGCGCCTGGTATTACAATGCAGGAGCCAATACCACGGTGCCGATTTTGGAGGGCTCCGACCCGACGATGACGCCGATAAACATTGTTGAGAATGCTAATACAAGCATTCAGTATGGTACAATTCAAGCCGCACTGGATGCCGCCTCGTCCGGAAACATTCTCAATGTCTGGGCCGGAACATACAATGAGAACATCGTCATAGGCAAGGCACTCACGCTGACAGGCAATGGCAGCGCCAATACCATAATAAACGGCGGTGGGAGCGGCAACGCAGTCACCATCAAGGCAAGCGGCGTGAAATTTAACGGTTTCAACGTGACTGGTGGCGCCAGTGCGGGCATTCTTCTATATACGGTCCAGAACTGCACAATTGAAAATGATACCGTTGTAGGCAATGGCGACGGCATATATCTCAAAGGTTCTTCTAACAATATAATCAAGAATAACAATGTCAAGAACAATGCGCTCGGGCTCAGAACCGCAAACAGCACTGCAACAAAAAGCCTTGTTGGCCTGACGAATTCCGGCGGGGCCGCGGATTCCGGGGCGATGTTCAAGATGACCCCATCGGGCTTAAATTATTCCATCATGCACGATTTCAAGGCAGGATATATTGATGGCAGATACCCATACTATACTCAATTCATAAAAGATATATACAACGTGAATATTTTGTATGGAACTACAGCGAATGGAGGGACTTATGATTATGGAACCGTATTCAGAATAAACACGGATGGAAGTGCCCATACAGTGCTTCACAAATTTAAAGGAGGCGCAACCGATGGCAGCTACCCCTATGGTGGTTTGGTCCAGGATGGCACGGCATTATACGGAATGACTTGCCAAGGGGGAGCCAGCAACATGGGGACCCTATTCAGAATTAACACTGATGGAAGCGATTTCACCCTGCTGCACAGCTTCGCAGGAGGCGCAACCGATGGCAGCAACCCCTATGGCAGTTTGATACTAGATGGCGCGGCATTATTTGGAATGACATACCAAGGGGGAGCCAGCAGCATGGGGACAATTTTCAGTATTAACATTGATGGAAGCAGCTTCACTATGCTGCACAGCTTCAACGGAACCAAATTCGATGGCAGCTACCCCTATGCTAGTTTGAC
>JAUSPR010000215.1 GCA_030655715.1 Thermoplasmata archaeon | reverse complement strand
GAAGACTTATGGAATATCACTCTCCCTAATAGCTTGGCCACATCTTCTGCGCGAAGCCCGTCGCTCTTCGCTTATTATGCGGCTTTAAATCTGCTTGATGCCCAGGTACTTTTTTCACAAATGAAAGTTTCCAAATTGATTGATCCTGCTCTTAAAGCGAAAAAATCTGCCATTGAGCGGCATCACTTATTTCCCAAAAACTATCTCAAAAAACTGGATATCACTGAACTTCGCGATACGAATCAGATTGCGAATTATGCTCTTGTAGAATGGACTGACAATATAGACATTTCCGATGAAGCCCCGTCAAAATATTTGCCCAGGTATCTTAAAAGACTCGGTGATCATGAGCGTAAGCGGATGTATTCCTGGCATGCACTTCCAGAAGGATGGGAAAACATGGAATACGAAGATTTTCTGGTAAGCCGCCGGAAAGCCATTGCCAATGTGATTCGTGATGGGTTTGAAAGATTATGTCAAAAGGATTCTTAAGTGTTATAATTTGCAGGGGTAATACAGGGGCACTTCCCATATTTCCTTCGGATTTTTTCTTTCGCAGGTTGGTGCAGAAGGTATTTGACACGGGTAGGCCGAAAGCCTCCTCATACTATAAATGGATAGAAACATGAATGGAAGTGGAATGATGGTACAATCTTTTTTAGTCAAAGACGAAGGCAAGACCCTTGAGTTCAAGGAGAATTGCCGGTCACTGCGGCGCATCGTTCAGTCTGTCGTTGCTTTTGCCAATACATCCGGGGGTGCAATCGTTATTGGCATTCGCGACAAGACAAAGGAGATAGTCGGTCTGGCAGATCCATCGAAAGACGAAGAACGGCTTGCCAATGCCTTTGCAGATGCTATCCGTCCCTTGTTCATCCCGGATATCCAGATTCATTCCTGGCGGAAACGAGAGCTCATTATTGTCACCGTTCCGCATATGATTGGTCCCTACTATATTCAATCGGAAGGGCCTGAAGCGGGTGTCTATATTCGCCTGGGCTCTACAAACCGGCGAGCCGGCCCAGAATTGATCGCTGAAATTCAGCGGATGACCCGAAATACCTTTTTCGATGAACTGCCTTGCCCGCAAATCAACTCGGAAGACATTGACTTCCGAGCTGCTTCCGAGTTCTTTCAAGGCGTATCGCGACGCTTTACTCCCGCAAAAAGAAAATCGCTGGGCCTTACGATGGATTATGGCGGAAGGGAGGTTCCGACCCAGGGCGCGGTGCTCCTTTTCGGTAAGAACCGCGGTAGATTCTTTCCTGACGCGACCATCCGATGCGCCCGGTTTCAGGGTCCCACAACCGCGCGGTTCATTGATCAGACGGAAATCGATGAGTATCTACCCAAAGCGGTCGATAGCGCGATTGCATTCATCGAGCGTCACACAAAACAGGGCCTGGAAATCGGGCGTCTTCAAAGGCGGGAAATACCTGAATATCCTCAGTCTGTCCTACGGGAAGCCGTGATCAACGCTGTTGTACATGCTGATTATTCATTGGGAGGTTCAGGGATAAAGATTGCGGTATTTGATGATCGCATAGAAATCACAAACCCCGGTTTCCTTCCTTTCGGATTAACCCTTGAGGCCGCCCTTTCCGGTGTGTCCCGACTGCGGAATCGGGTAATCGGTCGGACCTTCCGGGAATTGGACTTAATAGAGCAATGGGGTTCGGGGATCGGTCGAATGCTTGCTACTTCTCAAGAGGCGGGGTTACAGCCACCACGGTTTGAGGAAATCGGCACGAACTTCCGTGTCACCTTGTTCGGTGGACATTTGCCCTCAATTCCTCAACCACAGTGGCGCCTTGCCTTGATTGACTATCTGAACGAAAATGGCCAAATCTCAACGCACGATGCCTCTCGGTTATGGAGCACATCAGACCGAACGGCGAGAGATCGCTTGAGAAAACTGGTTAACAAAGGCACACTTGTCGAGGTTGGAACCGGACCCAAGGACCCACGAAAAGTCTACATACTTAAGGTGTAGGATGGCAGGCGCCATGTGATATGGGCATAGGAGATATGCATTAAATATGATCTGCATGACGGTAAGCAGAATGACAAACATAATGACCGGCAATGAAGACGAGAAGAGAGCGATGGGAATATCCCCTTGAAGCTGTTCGTGAAGCGGTTACAAACGCCGTTATTCACCGTGATTATTCGGTTCTTGGAAATGACACAAGGGTTGCAATCTTTGATGACATGCTTGAAATTACAAGTCCCGGACTATTACCGGAGACCCTTTCCGTGGAAGAACTCGGAACGGGAAGGTCGGAAATCAGAAACCGCGTTCTGGCGCCTATCTTCAAAGATCTTAATTTGATTGAGGCGTGGGGCACAGGATTTCAGAGAATGCGGAAGGCTCTTGAAAAATATCCTGAGGTTGACCTGATCCTCCAGGAAGTTGGGTATGCGTTTCAGGTTCAGTTCAGGAAAAGGATGGCGGACCGGACAAGTACCGGACAAGTGCCGGACAAGCACCGGACAAGTATTGTGCAAGATGCGGACAAGATAAAACTCCTCAAATATTGCCGTGAAGCCAGGCTACTAAAAGAAATGATGAGTCTTATGCAACTGAAGCACCGTGAGACCTTTATGAACAATTATTTACGTCCGCTCCTTGAGGCAAATTGTATCACCATGACCATACCGGACAAGCCGAAGAGCCCGTCACAGCGATACATAATAACGCAGGTCGGAGAAGCCTTGTTAAATAAATGAGCGCGCTCATAACTATGAGCGATTATATATTTTCGATTCTGCGGTTTTGTCGGGGGAAGAGCGCCTTGGAGATTTGTTAATGAAAACCTGCAAGAGATGTTTTCGGGAGTTTGATGAATCTGAGATTGATGTTCTGGATATCAGCCCGGCAACGGAGCTGGCGGATATCTTTCTCCGGGACATTGGTGTTGAGGATGTCAATGATCTTTGCCCGCAGTGTAGCAAAGAGCTGGGCGTCATGAATCTGCTGGGGGTTGGTCAGTAAGGAAATAATAAAGGTAGGGCCAGAGGTGGCTCTGCTTTTTTGTTCCAGAACGGTTGATGATTACTGATTGAATGTTGTATGTGAGGACAGAGGAATAAAAACAACATTTTAAGAAGTACGTCTGGAGTCTACTCAAACCGTTCATAAGCTATCAAGCTTTAGCATCTTTCCCTCCGAAGTCAATGAATTCAGAGGAACCTTTGTAGCGTTGACTTGTATTTGTTATCAGTAAGGATGATCTTGATAAAATATCAATAAAGCCGACCTGTTGTACACCAACTAAGCCTCACTGTTATCTTGCGTTGAGGGGTAAGGATTACTGGATGAAAGTGACTTCATTTACAGAAAAAGACAAGCAAGTATCGGTGACCTCCTTAAGATAGAACCGATAAAAGCCATACTGCCTTGGAATATACACTTGCGATGTTCAAGCAGTTTATAAAGCCAAGATTTTTTGCGTTCCTATAGTATATTTATCGTTACACTCGGGAACTCTTTTTTGTTTTCGTAGCAATGTCTTCAAACTGGTTGATCTGAATGGACCCATCAGGAAATCTGGCGATGATTTCCAGGTCACCACCCATGGCCTTAATGAAATTTCTTAATGTGCTGATATACATATCCGTCCGCTGTTCAAGTTTCGATACCGAAGGCTGTTTGACAGATAGTGTCCGTGCCAATTGTTCTTGGCTTAAATTCCTTGCATGTCGCAATTCCTGTAAAGGCATTTCAGCAAGTAACGCCTTAGTCTTTTCCGCTGCTTTTTTCCGTGCCGCGGGCTTCATTTTTCCTCTCAATATAGAATAAGGTTTGCTCATCATGCGCCCCCTTGTTTTTTCTTTAAACTCTTCAAATGTTTTTCATAAATTTTCTCAGCCAAAGGTACATATTTCTCGTACCAACGCTGACTTCCACTCTTTTTGCCACCAATCAGAAGTATGGCCGTTCTACGGGGATCAAAGGCATAAAGGATTCTATAAGGCTTTCCTTTGTGCTGAATCCGTAACTCTCTTATTGAGCCA
>JAUSPR010000210.1 GCA_030655715.1 Thermoplasmata archaeon | reverse complement strand
CCATGCACCGTGCAGATTTTTGCACATGGAATCAAAGCTAATAAGCTTTGATAAGTTAGGTGCATGGCCGACGCACGTAAACTTCCAGCCCTGGCAACAAACGCCAGCCAATTTAGGGGCTGGTAGTTTACGGCGAGGACTACTGACTAAGGCTGTGTGTCCATATCCAATATGCGGTTCAAAGAAATGAGTTTGGCGGTCTGAATAGTAATTTGTATATACTTTCACTCACCTCCCTAGAAAACTTATATCCTCATTAAATATATAGGAGGGACTTGATGATTAATGCCGATAAACCACAACTTTGGAAACAGGACATTGTAAAATCAGTAGATTTATTCAATAACTGGTTCATAAAATTCGCACCTAAAACTTATAGGGATACACGTAAACAAACTACGGAACAAGTGATTAATGCCATAAACTTAACTGAAAACCTGACCAATATAACGATTAAATCACTAAATGATCACCCAGAGGTTCTTCCCATTCTAAGGATGTCAACCTCACCTCCATTGGCACGTGATAGATTGATTGGGCTTGCACATGCTAATAAAAATTTAGTAAAGAAAATGGAAGAGGGTGTAATAGCTGTCCAAATGGATGAAGATGAATTGAATAGGAATTTAGATAAAATTTGTAAAATCATCCATGAATTATTAGACACAGACATTTTTCCATGGTTGACTATCAAAAAGAAGCCCACTAAATTAGAAAAGGAGCGGGCATCCACGATTGTAGCAGATAGATTATGTGGTGCTGTGGCAAACCCAATAATTCGAAACGCTCAGGAACAGAGACAACTAGCTCTAATAGGAAAATATTTAAAGAAATTGGGTTACAAGCAGGAATATCATTTGAGTGGTACTCCAATAACAGAGATTCCCCCAGGAACATTTAGCTTTAGGATGAATGTGCCTTCTGGAAAAGAAAAAAACATAAACATTCCAGTTGATGTTGTAATACAGCCAAAGAAATTAAGGCGCAGTAAACTTCCGATTTTAATTGAGGCAAAATCCGCTGGTGATTTTACAAATGTAAATAAAAGAAGAAAAGAAGAAGCCACTAAAATGCGTCAGCTCAAAGCAGCATATGGCTCAGAGATTCAATTAATTCTTTTCCTTTGCGGTTATTTTGATGCTGGATATCTTGGATACGAAGCTGCGGAAGGATTAGATTGGATATGGGAACATCGAATTGAGGATTTCAAAAAGTTGAGAATATGAAATTGAAGAATGTTGGCTTAGCAGAAAAAAAGCGTATTCGACTACAAAAGGAATTGGATTCTAAAAAAACTCAATTAGAGAGAAATATGTTAGGTCAATTTGCTACACCACCAAATTTAGCTCAAGAAATTGTAAATTATATTTTTGAAAAAAAACTGTTTGACAAACAAATGATTCGTTTCCTTGATCCTGCTGTAGGAACAGGGTCGTTTTTTTCTGCTCTTATTAAAAATTTCCCGGAGGGAAAAATCGAATCTGCAATTGGTATAGAAATTGATAGGGATTTTGCGAAAGTGGCAGATGAACTATGGGCGAGCTATGGATTAGAGGTCATTAACAGTGATTTTACCCATTTAAATCCACCAAAAGATGAGCGGGAATTAGCGAATTTAATTCTTACGAACCCTCCATATGTTAGACATCATCATATAGAGAAAAAGGAAAAAATGAAATTACAACGTAAAATTAAGAGCAAAATTGGGTATAGTATAAATGGCTTATCTGGATTGTATTGCTATTTTCTTTTACTTTCTCACTCTTGGTTAAAAAAAGAAGGATATGGAATATGGCTCATTCCGTCAGAATTTATGGATGTTAACTATGGTACAATCATCAAAAAATATCTAACAGAAAAAGTGACACTAATCCACATACATAGATTCGAACCAGATGATGTTCAATTTGCTGATGCGTTGGTTTCATCTTCTATCGTGATATTTCAGAAAAAGAAACCTGAAAAAAATGGTATGGCAACATTTTCATATGGGGGAAATTTACTACACCCAAAGATTTCTCAATTAATCCCAATTGGTGCACTTAAACATTCCCAGAAATGGACACACATCCCAAATAACACAACTTTTCTTGATATAGATATAGAACATGAAACACCAAGATTGGGGGACTTTTTTAAAATCCAGCGTGGAATAGCCACCGGGGCAAATAAGTTTTTCATTATGCAAAGGACTAAAGCAAAATCTTTAGGAATACCTGAAAAATTTTTGAAGCCAATATTGCCCAGTCCAAGAAATTTAAAAGTGGAAAAAATTGAATCAGATGGTTGGGGTAATCCTATATTAGATGACTCATTAATAGTCATTGACTGTGAGTTGCCAGAGAATGTAGTTAAAAAGGATTACAAGCAGTTTTATCAATATTTAAAAGCTGGAAAAGAATCTGGAATTACTGAGCGCTACCTGCTAAAGAAGCGTTTTCCGTGGTATAAACAAGAACATAGAGAATCCCCACCTTTTCTTTGTACTTATATGGGTCGAAACAATAACAAAAATAAACCATTTAGAATCATCTGGAATAAATCAGAAGCTATATCAACAAATGTTTATTTGTTAATGTATCCAAAAGATGCTTTAGCAGAAATGCTTAATGATAATCCAGAACTTGAACAGGCTGTATTTGAAGCCTTAAAACAGATTAAAACAAAAGATATTATGGATAATGGTAGAGTCTACGGTGGAGGATTACATAAAATAGAACCGAAAGAACTGGGCAGGTTGCCAGCAAATGAATTGGTTGAAATTCTAAAACAGTATGACTATCAACTACCTACACAACAGAAAATATCCTCATGGGTATAAATGGAGAATGGTAGGTATTTCAGAGACAATAACAAATCTGGTGGCTGTTTTACTACGGAGCATAACTGTTCTGGATTTGGTCTAGCTTATTCATTGAGAAAATTCAGATACGAAAAGGTTGTAGCCAGACATCTTCAAGTTCCTGGCTCGATTATTGTAAACCTGCTTCTCATCATCTGATAGTTTCTTCCAGTTTACTTGACATCGCACCAATCGAAAAAGACTTAAATATCATTCCGATACAAGGAGATGATATCATGGAATTCAAACCAATTGTCTACGAATATAAAACCCGGCTGAACTGGACCGGCGAAAAAAAAGCCACTCTGAGCAGTGAAGGAAAGCCAGACATATTCGGCGCATGCCCTCCGGAATTCGGCGGCCATGAAAAAATCTGGACGCCGGAAGATATGTTCGTGGCTTCAGTAGAATTGTGTACCATGTCGACTTTTCTCTGGCTTGCTGGAAAACAAAAAATCCCGATAAAATCATACAAGAGCGAGGCAATAGGAAAGGCCAGTATGGCTGATGGTAAAATGAAATATGTTTCCCTGGAAGTCAAACCCGAGGTTATGGTCTTTGAAGAGAAAGACATCGCAAGGGCTGAAAAGGCCCTCGGGGACATTGAGAGATGGTGTCTGATTACCAATTCGATATCCACAAAAGTGGACATCGAACCCAGTGTGAAATGTGTTATATGAGGTTCTATGATTTAGATATTATGGGGTGAAGAATGATACAGTGGAGATTTCTTGACACTGGCAGACTAAGTGCCTCCGAGAACATGGCGCTTGATGAAGTTCTTCTGGAATGCAGAGCCAGAGGAAAATCCCCAAACACCGTAAGAGTGATGCAGTTCAGCAATCCTGCGGTTCTTGTTGGTTTTAACCAGAGTGTCGAGCAGGAAGCCAGGGTGAATTATTGCCTGGAAAAAGAAATTGACATAAATCGAAGAATAACCGGCGGCGGTGCCATATTCTTCGACCAGACCCAGATTGGATGGGAGGTCATCTGCGAAAAATCGTTTCTGGGTGCCGGTTTACCAAATACTGCTTTGTTCGAGAGCATCTGCGAACCTGTTGTTCAGGCACTTCGAGAATTGGGCATTCAGGCTTCGTTCAGGCCCAGGAATGACATAGAAGTGGATGGAAGAAAAATCTCCGGGACCGGCGGTACGGATGAAGGCGGCGCATTGCTGTTTCAGGGAACCTTGCTTGTGGATTTTGATGTGGATTCAATGCTCAGGGCCCTCCGAGTGCCAGTTGAGAAGCTGAAGGCCAAAGAGCTGGAATCCGCCAAGGATAGGGTCACCTGCTTGAAATGGGAACTGGGCCATGTGCCCGGGCCTGAAGAAATCAAATCCTTGTTGAAACGTAATTTCGAATCCGCTTTTCGCATCGAACTGGTTGATGGGGGCCTGACCAGGGAAGAAGAAATATTATTCAATGAAAGAAAAATGTATTTTGAATCACCAGGCTGGGTGCACAAGGTCAAGTCCCCCGGGAATGAGCAAAGCACGATTCACTCCATTCACAAGGGCGATGGCGGCATCATCAGGACAGCCATGAATGTGAACATGCAGCAGGAACGTATCAAGAGCGTCCTCATAACAGGTGATTTCTTTAGCTTTCCCCAGAGGATTATTTTGAACCTTGAGGCTGAGCTCAAGGATGTCAAGGCAGATATCGGGATAATCTCTGAAAAGGTGGAACATTTCTTCGAGAGAACGGATTGTACCGTGCCCGGGTTCGGAGCATCCGATTTCATCGAGGGCGTTAAAAAATGCCTGGACAAGGCGGAAATCACCAGATACGGTATTCCTTTGCATCTGGCCAACCGCATCAATGTTGTGAACGACACTTTCGCGGGTATAATCGGGAAGTCTCCCAGGCACCTTCTTTTACCATATTGTTCAAAGTCTTTATCTTGTGGCTGGAGATACAAAGATGGCTGTGCCGAATGTGGCGAATGCAGCATCGGGAATGCCTACACCGTCGGAAATGCGAAAAATATGGACATCATGACCATCCAGAGCTTTGAGCACTTGATTGAAACCATCGAAAGGTTGAAGGACGAGGGAGCGTTATCATATATCGGATGTTGCTGTGATGCCTTCTATGCCAAACACATGGAAGATTTCGAGATATCAGGTCTACCGGCCATCTTGCTGGACATTGACAGCACCACCTGCTATGAAATGGGAAAGGAAGAGAATGCATATGAGGGAAAATTTGAGAATCAGACTGACGTTAATCTCAAATTATTGAGGATGGTGCTGGATGTCACAATATGATGTACTTGTTGTTGGCGCAGGTCCTGCGGGTTCCTCGACTGCCTTTGCGGCTGCCAAGGCCGGATGCAGTGTGCTGATGGTTGACAAGAAAAAGGTACTCGGACAGCCGGTTCAATGCGCCGAATATGTGCCTAGGCTTTTATTGTCCAGGTGTTCAATATCCAAGAATTCCATTGTCCAGAACATTGCTTCGATGATGACCCATCTTCCTAATGGCGAAATCATTGAGACACGTTCACCGGGATTTATGCTGGACAGAAGCATATTTGACAAGGAACTTGCTGAAAACGCCCGGGACGCGGGTGTTGAAATTCTTTCCGATACAACTTGCCTGGCCAGGAAAGGCGGCAAGGTAATGTTGAAACAAGGCCAGATAAATCTTGACGTGGAGCCGTCACTGGTGGTGGGCGCGGACGGGCCAGTTTCCACGGTCGGCCAGTGGATGGGAAGCGTGAATAAAGAATTCATAATCGGGCTACAATACACGCTGCCGTTGACAGAGCCGCAGGAACATACCGAGGTCTTTTTTCAACAAGAATTCTTCGGTGGATACGGCTGGCTTTTTCCCAAGGGAGATGTGGCCAATGTCGGAATAGGTGTGAGGTTGAATCCTAAAGATGGAAATCAGAAAACGCTGCTGAATCCCCATAATACAGATCAGCACTCACTACGCAAGAAGCTGGACATATTCGTGAAACAGCTTCAGGACGCTGGAAGAGTGAAGAACAAACCTGTTTCAACCACAGGCGGTCTGATTCCGGTCGGAGGGACGTTAAAGTCAGTTAAAAATGATATGCTTCTGGTTGGTGATGCGGCCGGACACACTGACGCAATTACCGGCGGGGGAATTCCCCAGGCAGTCATCTGCGGCGAAATGGCAGGCAGAATTGGCGCGCGCGCAGTCCTGAAAGGGGACATGGGCTTGCTGAATGAATATGAGGTTGAATGGAAAGGGTTCTTCGGCCGGAGCCTGGAAAACGCGGTCGAGAAAAGGGTGATTCTGGAATCACACTGGGATGAGCTTGACGAGATAATTGATAAGTGCTGGGTGGCCTTCAGGGGGTATTATGGCAACCGAAATTTCTAATTCTCCTTCCCGAGGGAAAGGAAACCTGGACCAGATTGCTACGCAACCAGGCATAACAGCGGTTAAACGGCTTCGCACGGCGAAGGCCCAAATTTTCAATAACCGACGTGAGGGGGAGTTACGGACGAACTATATGCATTTAAATAACAATGTATACATTTACCCATGATTGTGATAATATGCCGTCGAGAAACGTTACCTTGAGCGTGGATTCCGATTTATACGACAAGTACAAAGAGCATTGTAAAAAGAAAGGATTACTCATATCCAGGCAGTTCGAAATATTGATGGAGAAACAGATAGGGGAGGAAAAGAAATGAACAATTTTCAAGATAAAGTAAATTTCATATGGGACCTC
>JAUSPR010000209.1 GCA_030655715.1 Thermoplasmata archaeon | reverse complement strand
TTCAACAACACCTACAAGAAGCCTCACCAGATGATAAGCGGATATACAAACATAAGAAATCTATCCTCCTCCGATATATAAGAACCCTTTTTTTCCTACCAGTATTTGACATGGAGCGCCCCATAGACCTCGATAGTTATGAGGGGAATACTCTTGGAATATTCACATCACCAAGTGGCAACCAGGTCAAGTATAGGACCACAGACCGCTTCTTAAGAGAACTAACCTCACTCAAAATTGGAAATGAAATGAGCAGATCGCTCCTGCGCTGTTACTATAATACCTTTTATGGAAACACTGAGATGCCAGTTTATATCGATGGCCATTTCAAGGCAGTTTGGACACTGAAGAACATCCCAAAGGGAAAACATGGTATGATGGATCGTGTAATGCCTGGTATAGAACAGGTCGTTCTCAATAGCAAAGACGGACACCCATTGCTACACAGGACCTGTCCTGGAGATAGGCATTTAACGAAGGAACTGTTGCCAATAGTGGAAGAATTCGAGAATACAATTGGAAGAGAAGTAGCAAATATGGTTATTGTAGATGCCGAGTGCTGTAGCCTTGATCAGTTCAAAGAATTCGATAAGATTAACAAGGATCGTAAAATGAATACTTATCTTCTTACGATGATGGATTCAAATCAATATCATTTTGAAGATCTTAAGATCAGAGATAATAATGTGTTGAGACCGGTCAAAGACAGTGATTTTATACCATATAAAAACGACAAAAAGGGCAGAGTAAGGAGCTGGGTAACTCTGGTGGAGT
Source organism: Thermoplasmata archaeon (assembly GCA_030655715.1). Classification (GTDB taxonomy): domain Archaea; phylum Thermoplasmatota; class Thermoplasmata; order SG8-5; family SG8-5; genus UBA147. Next base: position 5,708 of record JAUSPR010000209.1, on the reverse strand, counting down.
TTGACTATTTGAGCAACGTAAATAGGAAACGGAAAAATAAAACGACATACATGGTCAGATGTAGCGTGGTCAAAAAGAAGAACAACTCGTTATCGGTTATTGCTACTAACCAACCATATGATGAGATCTCGTCCGGAAAAGAACTCGCAGACATGTATTACAATCGATGGCCTTGCCAGGAAGCAAAGTTCAAGGAGATGAAAAAATACTGCAATCTAAATGTCAATCATGGTTTTAAGAAGAAAAAGGTCTTCAACAGAATGGCCGATAAAAGATTCAAAAGAACCGAGAAATCCCTGGCCTATGATAAAAGAAGACTTGAAAACCAGATGGAAAAACATGCATGTGTGAAAAGGCAGATGGAGAAACGAAATGACCGATTTAAAATTGATTTAAAGAAACTGGAGAGCCAGAAAGAAAAGATCAATGAACGGCTGAAATATCACAAAGGAGATGAGAACAAGCAAAGGAAACGGTGGGAAAAGAAGGTCAAAGAGGCGGGGCAGTTGGAAGGATTGCATCAGGAAAATATCAGAGTTCTAGAGGAAAAGGAGAGGACACTCAGTAAACGGAAAAAACTGATTTTGAAATCGATAGAACAGAATAAAACAGAAGTGACTCGGTGGAAGACGGAGCTTGAAGACACTCCGTTTTATGAGATCGATACTGAAATGGATCATATAATGGCAAATTTCAAGATACTCTTAGAAAACTCGCTACTGTATACAAAAGACACATTCTTTGAAGGCAAGGTGGGAATGGGTCAGTTAACAAAACAGTTCATCAACCATTATGGAGATCTCCATATACTGGATGGTGGAAAAATATTTAGATTTCAACTGAATAAGTTTGATGGGAAGGGGCTAACAAAGAAGATGAGATACGCGTGCAAGATATTCAATGAAATGAAGATCAGGACAGCTGATGGGATTCTTCTAGAAATGGTTGTTAAAAGATGAAAAGAAGTGTTCCTAATTCAGATGCGTCAAAAAACCCCAAAATGGAGAAATGGAGAAACATCAAGGGATACACGAAGTAATCCAAACTTTGGAAATTAAATAAGTAATTTTTGTCAATCGATATGCTCATTTATGCAATCATTTCCGGCTCCGTTCGATCATGCCCATCATCAGCAAACAGGCCAACAGCACCCGCCTGTCCAGGTACGGAGGAACAGCCACGCAGTTCAGTTCCCAGGTATCGCCGATTATTTTGAATTGCTGGTTGATTGTTGCCACTGTCTGGCCGTTAAGAGACATTGTCATCTGTTGGGGTACCAGCCCGCCCAGGGGCACGTACTTCCTCACAAGGCCTCGGCCTGTCTCTTCGTATATTCCGCCAATGAGTCGATTATAACCGTCATAAACTTCATATTCATCCCTGACGAATGACGAGGCCAGCGCCTTTCTTTTTATGTATCCGAGAATACAGTCCTGCGTGTCCATGACCGCGAATGTGCCCCAGATATCGAGTATCTGCTGCTGCTGGATAGAGAAAAGCTCATTGGTCATGCTCTCGTCAGTGTAAATTCGGATGTCCTCCTTCAATTTGAACATTTTCATTTTACTAAAACCGAGTATATTGCCTTGCTGGTCCTCTATCCAGTATTTGTTCCAGAGCGTGAGGACTTTCTTCCGTATTCGGTAGAAGTTCTGTGTCCATATCGGGGCTATGTGGACTGCGGGCGGCGTGCCGTACTGTCCCGGGGTTGGCGGGCGTGGTTGTGGAACCTGGGGCGGGGGCGCGTACGTGTCAACCGACGCATATTGCTTGCAGTTCTGGCAATAGCATTGCCTGTACTGCTCGATATATTCCATCTTGCCGCCACACTTGGGACAATAGCTCATTTTTCAGGTTCTCCTTTCCTTGCCAGGTAACGTTTGATTGGTAATAATGGCTTGGTCATTCCTCGACCATTTTTCTGACAATATCTGTCAGCTCGTCAATAATAATCTTGTTGGCCTTTTCCCCGAATTCCTTGTTGGCCAGCTGGGGGTCGCCCATCACTCCGTCAGGGAAATATTTCTGCGCATCGCGCATTATTCGGTACTTGGGAAAACCAGGATGGCATGGCCCTGCGGTTCCTTTCACTAAATCCGGACGTATCGCCATGACCCTGGAGGTCTCTATCATGCCAGCATGCCCGTCGTTCTCAGGAATTTCAATTTCTTTCATGGCATAGGCAATGTCATAATCCGATAGAACCATCAATTTCATGTCATGCTTCACCAGAGCCTTTTCAGCGGCATGCTTGAGCGCGGACATGTGCAATCTTCCTGCATGGCCAGAGAGTACGACGATATTCCTGAACCCGGTCCTGTAAAGCTCGCAGATTATATCCTCTGCAATCATGGCCAGCGTTTCAAATCTCAGTGAAATAGTCCCGGGAAAGTTGGCCGTACTGGAGCACTGACCGTATTTCATTATCGGCAGTACATAGGCATTTCCCAGCTTCTTGGCCACCTCGATTGCCACGTATTCCGGTTGCAGGCTGTCCGTCGAGAGCGGCAAATGCGGCCCGTGTTCCTCCACCGCGCCAATTGGCAGTATGGCTACGGATTTGGGGCCAATTTTCTCTCCCACTTCCTTGCTTGTCAGTTCCTCGAATAACATATTTTTGGTCATACAATCATCTCTCTTACGGTTTTCGCATCGTCATCCGCGCCAAGCCTTTCGAATATGGCCAGCGCTCTTGAAAGGTAATCGGCTCGTTTCTCCGGCATCACCTGAGCAAGGCCTCTGTAGGCTTCTGCCACCTGCCAGTTGAATTTCAGGTCCTCTGCCAGTTCCAGGCAGCGTTCGTAGTATCGTTTTGCCTCCTGAGATTTGCCAGTTGTTCTGTGTACATCACCCATATTGCTGTAAAGTATGGCTATCAGTCTATTGTCAGGAATCTTTTCGGCATATTTCAGGGCAGTGGCATACCTTTCCAGAGCGGTCGTGGAATCGTCGGCCTGCCAATCTAATATTCCGAGATTGTTCAGGGCCCTGGAAATACCTCTGGAATTTTTCCCTGTTTCTGATAACTCAAGATCTATCTCGTGAGCCTTCCTGGCCGCGCTGGCATCACCCAGCTTCCACAGGGCCACGCCCAGGCTGCCCTGAAGTTCTGCTTGCAGGTCTTTTGATTGTACCATTCCGAGAGCTTGTTCGAAAATGGACTTTGCATCTTGAAGGTTCCCTTTCCTGTACTGGATTGCACCCAGCCGTCTCAAGGTCTCCGCTTGCCTTTCGGTATCGTCCAACTCCCTGGCAATGGAAAGGCATTTCTCATAAGAGGCAGAAGCATCAGACCAGTTTCCTGTAAGGTCATGGGCCGATGCCTTCAGAAATTCTATGCCGAATTGGTCGTCAGGATTTTGCCAGTTCGCAGGAATTAGTGCGCACATTCTCAAGACCTCATCGACATATCCATGGCCTAGCAGGTTGCTCCCACGCGAGATGAGGCCGTTAACAGCGGAATCAAAATCCCTTGCCTCGAACAGATGATGGAGGCACTCCACTTGACCGTCCAATCCAGGAGAATATAGATTGTAGAACTCCGCGGCCTTTTCATGCCTGCTCTCCCTGTCCTTCGGTGCCTGCCTGGCATAATAATAATCTTTGAGAAGACCGTGCATTAGCCATCCATCCAGGTTGGACAGGATAGACCTGTTTTCGAGTTCCTCAAGAAGTTCTATGTCCTCCTGGGTCTCGACCAGGGCGTCGGATGTCACCGCTTCTCTGAATACGGACAACTGAGAGAGCATTTCATTCTCTGCATCAGATAGCGTGCTGGCAATTTCCCTGGCCAGCATGTCCTCGACATTCTCAGGGCCTGTTTTATCCCCTGAATCGCTCGCAAGCATGAGATAAAGCGGGTGTCCAGCACCGCGTTTCGCGATTATCTTTGCATCTGGCTCTGCAAGACCTCGCCCGAGTAAAAGCGCGACACTCGATTCATCATCCAACGGTTCAAGGCAGATATTGACCGACTGGGAACTGTCAAGCATCTGGCGTATGTCCAGAACATCCGGAACCTGTCGGCTCACAAGGCCAATCCCAAGATTGGGCGAGTCCTGGCAGACTGAAGCAAGCATCTTGGTGAACTGTTTCATTGCACCGCTGGATTTGTGGCAATCATCGAAAATCAGAATGACATGGAACGGCAATGACGTCAGTATGTCACGAACATCCCCGAGGTCCGGTATCTCATGGGCATCCAGGTATCTCCTGAGCCTGCTGAATTCCATCCGGTCAAGGAAATCTGCAAGATGGGCCGATATATTTCGTGGACTGCTCCATTCGGTGATATTGTACCAAAAGACCTTGCCCTGGAACCTGGCCGCGGCAAAAGACATAAGAGATGTTTTTCCAATTCCGGGCATTCCTGTGAGAGCCAGTAATTTAATTTTACCGGAAAACAGGTCCTCCAGTTTGGACAGTTCCTCTGCGCGACCAACAAAGTTCTCGACCTTTGGAATTTGATTGGCTGAAGTGTCAACCTGGGTGCGCGATATTTCAGGTAGTTTTATGATGCCTTCCGAAACAAGAAGCGCGGCCCTGGGAAGCCTGGCCCCATCCAGCAATTTCAACATTTCAGAAAGGGCGCCTGCAAAATCCGAGCCATCAGGTAATTTTCCTGCTACTTGGGATGAGCCGACCCGTTCCTGAATTTCCCTGGCCTGGTCCTTTCCACCGGCTGTGAGAAAGTAGCATTTCCGCTTTCTTTTCTCGCCCTTGACCCTGGACAGATGCTCTTCCACGGTTTCCCTGGCCTTCGCCGCATCAAGTGAAATGGAGACGTGGCTACGTCGGACTCCTATAACTGAAGAAATTCCAGCCTGAGTGATGTCTATGGGAACTGCGTCCCCCTCGGAGTACCTGGAGTAATCTAGCAGGTGCAGTAAAACCGCTTCCTCCGCAGTCAAAAGCCTCTTCCGAGCCATCGGTTCAGGATTCGAGAGCGATGCAATAAAACTGCCGGTTCTTTTTCGGTATGCCAAGTCCCTTAACCTGTATGCCAAGTCCCTGCGGGACATTGGCACGTACTTTTTTCAGTCGGCCTGGTGCCCCAACACTTCGAATCCAGTATGTTGGCATTGGGCTGCAGAGGAGGCGATGGTCGGAAAAAATTTTACATGTAAAATATAGGTTTATATGCTGCCGTGACAAATCTTATCATGCGGGAAACCGCAGGAGGACAAAACATGAAAAAGATATGGAAGACAAGAAAGAGTGAAGAAGGTGTGTCACCGGTAATAGCGACAATCCTGATGGTGGCCATCACCGTGGTACTGGCAGCTGTGCTGTACGTGATGGTCATCAACATAGACACAAATAATGAACTCAGGACGCCACTTGGCCTGAATCAGCAATCTAAGAACACTACCGCGGTCACACTACTGGTCTCGAGTGCACCAAACAATGCTTTGGTAACCGGATCAACCGTTTCCCTGTTGATAGACGGGACCCCCAGAACTGTAACGAACGCGATTGTCTACCAGGCAGCTATACCCATTGCGTCCTATGACGGGGCGACAGCTACATGGACATATTCGGGAGGTGAAAATGCAGATACCGCAACATTTTCTGCAGGTGCAGCCATCCTCGTCTATTCAGCATCTGGACTAACAAGTGGCGACTCAATCATCTTCAGCTCTACTGAAGGCTACTTCGAACAAACCCCATTTGATGTGAACTAAGTTCACACCTTTTCCTTTTTTTTA
>JAUSPR010000202.1 GCA_030655715.1 Thermoplasmata archaeon | reverse complement strand
GTATCCTCATGGCCTTTGGCAGGTATTCATGTGTTGTCCCGACATAGCCCATTACCACGCGGTCAGCGACATTTTCCTCGGCATCCATGCAATCGCCAAGCACCGGCCGGACAATGCTCCCTACTTTGTTTATCCCGATGTTCATCTTCAGGTAACCGAATGAAACTGGATTAATTTCGTGGGCGATGATTTTTTCCGGGCTGGAATGCACGGCCATGGGCAGTGTGAAGTAACCTATTCCGGCAAACATGTCCACCACGACCTCACCCGGCTTCGGGACTGTTGCCATCCTTATGCGCTCGTCCACATTACCGGAGGAGAACATCAGCCTGGCCGCGTCCAGGCAGAATTTTACCTGGTTCTCCAGGTGGATTGTTTCAGTGGTTTCGCCCAGGAGCAGGTCCATTACCGGCTCGCGGAATTTTCCTGTTATTCCGCCCGTGTCCCGCAGCACCGTGTCAACATCCAGAAATTTTGCATAAGTATTGGCAATCTCTTCAAGCCAGTCATTCAGTTCAGGATCAATCTTCAGCACCAGAACATGGCCAAGCTGTTCCCAGCGTTTTGGTATCAACGGCTTGAGATTCTCCGGAATTTGAATAGCTGCCAGTATGTCCCGGTGGACGTCCTTGAATGTCTCACGCCAGTCATATTCTCTTGAATCAACAATCTCAGCACTCAGCTTTTCCAGCTCTTTCAGAACTTCGGGAAGTGGCCGTTCCAGGGCAGGAATTTCAGTGTATCCATCGGCATTATAAATCCTGTGATGCTTGTCCAGAATGCCGTGTTCGGTCATTAAAAGTCTGGCTGGTTCTGCATTCTGGCTCGGAACTCTGATGGCCAGCATTCTATTTCCCCTTTTTTCCAGGTTTTTTCGGAGAATCAGATTTCTTTTTTTTGGACTTCTCTTCTTCCCTCTCCTTTGAATAATATTTAGCTTCGATGGCCTCCCTGATGCCCTTGGCTATGACCTTGCCCACGCCATTTACTTCGATAAGCTCCTTCTCGCTGGCATCCAGCACGGCCTTCACGGAGCCGAAATGGGACAACAATCTCTGTGCCATGGTTCCGGAGATATTTGGTAGACCTTCGAGAATGAACTGCTGGCGCTCCTGGATGAGCATTGTTCCTTTCTCGCCGCGAATGCCTGGGGTTCGGCCCTCTGCGACCTCCCGTTTTAACAATGTAAGCAGAAATTCCGCAGTTTCCATATCATTGGCCGTGAACATTATGGGCACGCCGAAATCAACAGTGATGGAAGCCAGCGCTCCCCGGATGGCATCGGCAGAAAGCCTTCTGGTGTAGAGGCCTTCTCCTTCGATAATGATTAGCGGCACCTGGTATGCCCGTTTCAGGGCCTTGACCTGCTGGAACAATCTTCCATCCATAATCGAGGACATTAAATCATCAATTTCCTTTCTCTCGACACCGACCCTCTCGGAGACAAGGTAATCGCCGACGTCCAGTTGCCTGGATTCGATTATCACGTCTTTCACTGCCAGGTGCCGCACCACGGGGGATTTGAATTCCCTGGTATCGGCAATTAATCTCAATTTCTCTCCTTGAGGTTCTGCTGGCTCCGGTTCTTTTGGCTTTTTCTTGCCAAATTCTCCGAGCGTCTTCTGACCATTTTCCTCCGGTTCTGGAACCCAGGGCTTGCTTTTCCTGGTCGCCTGGCGTGCCCCGCTCTCGAAAACTGGCGCGGTCGACCCACCCACTGTCAGATTGCTCTGCAAATCTTTTCTCAATTTTTCCAGTTCCCTGTGCATCCTGCTCTCCTTGTGCCTCGAGGACCAGTAATAGGCTTCGTCACGCGTACCTTTGGAAATCAGAATGAACACCTTTCCGGCCCTGTGGCGGCCTGTTCTTCCACGGCGCTGGATGCTGCGAATCTCAGAAGGAACCGGCTCATAGAAAATTACCAAATCCGTCGAAGGAATATCAAGCCCTTCCTCGGCCACGCTGGTTGCCACCAGAACATTGAACTCGCCGGCCTGAAATCTGTCGATTATATCGACCTGCTTCTTCTGGTTCATGCCCTTGTCCGAGCCTTTCGTTGTCTGGCCAACAAATCTCGCAGGCTTTATTATGCTGATTTTTGCAAGTTCATCCGCTACCAGCTCGCATGTATCCCTGTAATGCGTGAAAACAATAATTCTCGAATCTGGCTTCTGATTCAGTTGCGCAACAACAAGTTTTTTAACGCGGCCCAGCTTTGGAGATTCCACGGACTGCGCATCAAGAACTTTAACCATGTTCATGGCAACCTGAACCTTGGGAAGCATTATGGTTTCCTTGGACGCGCGGCTAGCCCCTCTTGAAACCGCGTCCTTAGTCAGGCGCTCGAAATAGGCTTTGAGAGCCGCGACGCCTTGAGTCTCGCCAAGTTCCAGAGCATGGTTAATCTTCATGGCAATGGCCACGCTCGTTGCCGCTGAAAATGCACTGCTACCCGGGCTTGCAACCTGCATTTGGCCGCTTATCACTCTCTGGGCCTGGAGAAGGTCCTTGGTGGAAACATAATTTCCCCGCTTAAGATAACCGGTTTTTCTGAGCTTGTCCCCCTCTTCGTCCAGGGCTTTTTTGAGATTCAGGATTACTTTTTTCAAGGCTTCCGGAACTTCCATCTCAATCCATTTCAGGTAAATCTCATGGACATAACGTACCACGTCAGGATCGTACTCATGCCTTATTTCCACGCCCTCGATGCCGAGATTCTCGCAGACCTCCAGTATCTTTTCGGGATCATTGCCTGGCGACGCTGTCATGCCCATCCTGTGCCCTGACTTTACACGCTGGTATCTCTCGCCGATGAAAACATAAGCATAATCGCCGGTCGCGCGGTGCGCCTCATCAAAGACAATGAGCGATACCTCGTTCAAATCAATCTGGCCGGAAACCAGGTCATTGGAAATAACCTGCGGTGTAGCAGCAATAATCTGGCTTGTGCTCCAAAGCTCCTTTCTCTTTGCTGGGGCCAATTCCCCTGTAAATATCGCTGGTGGCTCGGAAATCAGATGCTTTCTGAGAAATCTGGCATGCTGCTCGACCAGCGGCTTTGTGGGCGCCAGGAAAAGTATCTTGCCCTTTCTGGTTCTCAGGGTTTCAGCCACGACCATTAATGCAATTATGGTCTTCCCCAGGCCGGTTGGTAATACAACCAGCGTGGAGCGTTTCATTGACGACTCTGAAATCGCGACCTGGTAATGCCGTTCCTCTATGGAATCTGGAACAATCATTTGATGTTTGATGTACACGCCGGGTGAATATACCTACTTATAAAGAATGTTTTGGAGGGGTTAATGAAACTAATAGTAATGTTATTATGGCGGATTTAATCTCCTTGGTAGCATGGGTGTCGAATTCAGGAAAGTATGCAATGCCGAAGATATGGACGCAGCCAAATCGATACGGCTCAGTGTTTTCGTGGACGAGCAGAATGTTCCTCCTGAAATCGAGATGGATGAGTATGACGAATTAGCCACCCACGTTCTCTACTTGGCCGACGATGTGCCAGTCGGAACTGGTAGGTTAGTAGATATGCCCGACGGTATGAAGCTGGGCCGGGTAGCAGTTTTATCGGGTTACCGAAGCCTTGGAATCGGAACAGAGATTGTCAAATGGCTGCTGGACAGGGCGAAAACTGAGGGCCATAATAGAGTATATGCCAATGTCCAGATCAATGCCAGGGAGTTCTATGAAACACTCGGCTTCAAGGCCGAGGGCGATCTTTTCTTGGAAGCTGGCATAGAGCATGTGAAGATGGTCTGGAACAG
>JAUSPR010000192.1 GCA_030655715.1 Thermoplasmata archaeon | reverse complement strand
CAGTAAATTATAATGTTATTTAATGTTGGTGTATATAGAAAGGAATCAGAGCGTCTATTAAACCCAGACTATTCCAGGCCAGCCTTCAATCTCTCGATTGCCTCTTTTATCTTGTCAATCCCGGTGGCATATGAAAGCCTGACATAACCTTCCCCGCCTGGCCCGAAGGCCGTGCCAGGCAACAAAGCGATTCCCAGTTCGTCCAATGCGAAATCAGCAAATTCCTTGCTGTTCATTCCTGTTTTTGTTATATTCGGGAATGCATAGAACGCACCCTGGGGGTTCACGCAGCTCAGACTGGGTATGCTGTTCAGCCCGGAAATTAGAACATTGCGTCGTTCGGTAAATTCAGCCATCATCTTGTCGACATACTGCGACCCCTCCAGCGCCGCAATTGCTCCATATTGAAGAAAGTCCGGCGTGCATGAAACAGTTGCCTGAAGCAGCATACCCATCTTCTCGATGACTTTCTTCGGGCCGACAGCGTATCCCAACCGCCAGCCAGTCATTGCATAGGCCTTGGAGAAGCCGTCCAGAATTATTGTCCGTTCCTTGCATTCATCCCTAATCGATGGAGTGTGGAACGGTCGGTCATACGTCATTTTGCTGTAAATTTCGTCGCTCAGAAGGTATAGATCCTTCTCTTCCGCAATCTCCGCAACGCGCTCTATTTCAGCCTTTGTCATCACGCCACCGGTCGGATTGGACGGCGAGTTGACCACTATTAATCGGGTATTGTCGTCGATGACCTGGTTAAGGTCCTCCGGGTCAAGTCGGAATTCATTCTCCTCCTTCAGGGTGACCAGATTCCCTTTTATCCCGGTATACTGGAGAACCGAATAATAAGTCAGAAAGCCTGGGTCCTGGAGTGCGATGTTCTGGCTCTGTTCAACCAGGCATGAAGCTGCGAAGAAAATTATCGGATTGGCCCCTGGCGTTACCAGCACCTGGTCCATGTCCGGCCGAAACCCTCTGGTCTTCTCGACCTCATCGCAAATGGCCTTGCGCAATTCCGGTATCCCGTAGGAATTCACGTAATGGGTCTTGCCCTGGTGAAGGGCTTCCACTGCCGCATCGCTGATATGCCGGGGCGTGTCAAAATCCGGTTCTCCGATTTCGAAATGAAGAATTTTCTTGCCCTTCTTCTCCAAGTCCTTGGCCCTTGCCAGAACATCGAACGCTGCATTGCCCCGGAGCCTTTCCGCCCCCTTGCTTAAACTTCTCATCTTACCGAGTCATGAATCAAGTCATCATCAAAAACCTTTTCCATGCCGGATAAAAAGGTTTCTACAAAAGGTTTAATAAAGGTAGCGACCTTATTTCCCGTGATAAGATGAAAAACAGCATTCCAGTGATGGAAATAATGAGCACCGACATTCCGCTCATGGAACCGTTCGAAACCGTTGAAGATGCAGCAGCCAAAATGGTGGAGCACAGCACCGGTTGCGTTGTGATTACCGAGGAAGGCCATCCGGTCGGCATAGTCACGGAACGCGACATTGTCAGAAAGGTTGTCAGCGCCCGCAAGAACCCGACCAGGGTGCAACTTCGGGACGTTATGAGCTCGCCTGTGGTCTGGGTACCCAGGAACACAGATATACTCGAAGCCGCAAAGAAGATGTCAAAGCTCAATCTGAGAAAACTGGCAATCATGCATGAAGGCCGATTTTTAGGCGTGGTCTCTGCCCAGGACATACTCAATATTGCCCCACATTTAATAGAGGTTACCAGAGAACTGGCAAACCTTTCAATTGAAACTGATGATATGTTATCCGCCTCAGTCGAGCAAGCTTCAGGATATTGCGAATCATGCAAGGCATACTCGGACATGCTGGAGTATCATGATGGCGCACTCATATGCCATGGATGCAAGGAAAGGATGGATTAGTGTCAAGCGGTCAAGAAAGCATCAGGCGTGAGCGCCTGAGATGAATTGACCGAGGACACGGATATAGCAAGGAAATGCCGCCAAGCACCGTTCAGATTATTACAAATGGAATCAAAGCCGTCAGCTTTGATAAATCAGGTGCTTGGCCTATACTTGTAAACTTCCAGCCCTGGCAACAAACACCCCACTTTAGGGGCTGGTAGTTTACATTAGGTAACTTTTTATAAACATCCGTTTTCCCTCCACCCATGAAGCAGAAGAGCCGAGTAATACTGGCATTGGATATCACAGACCACAGAAAAGCTCTGGATGTCGTGGCCCATGTGGAACAATATGTTGATGCGGTCAAGATAAATTATCCATTTGTTCTGGGATGCGGAATGGAGGCTGTCCGCGAGTTAGCCAGCAATGTTGATGTAATATGTGATTTCAAGGTCGCGGACATACCCAATACCAACCGACTCATCGTCGAGCAAGCAAGAAAGTCCGGCGCAACAGGAGTAATATGCCAGGCTTTTCCGGGAAAGGACTCACTGGTAGCCTGCATTAACGCGGCTGAGGGCATGGACGTTTTCGTTGTTACGGAGATGAGCCATCCCGGCGCTGACATGTTCATGTCGCCTGTCGCAGAGAAGATGGCCCAGTTGGCCGTGGATGTCGGCGCAACAGGAATAATCGCACCTGCAACCAGGCCCGAGAAAATCAAGGCCCTGCGGAAAACCATAGGTAATCTCAAGATTCTCGCTCCAGGCGTTGGTACCCAGGGCGGTTCAGCATCCGAAACCATCAAGGCTGGCGCTGATTATGTCATTGTCGGCCGTGCCATATACGAGTCGGAAGACCCTGGCGCGGTTGCGAGGAAGATTGGCGCAGAAATTAAGGGAGTTATCCAATGAAACAGATTCCACAATCCATGACCCTGGAATGCCCCGAATGCGATGGCGAAACATTGCACAAGACCCTGAAAGGGCGTTATGAGGGCAAGCGCCTGAAACTGGTGCTGAAATGCAGTAAATGCGATAATATCCGCAATGAAATTATCGAGTCTGTAGGCCAGATATCCGTCAGAATGATTGTCAGCCGTAGTGACGTTTCCGAGAAGACAACTGCACAATTTCCAGCTGACTGGGACATGACTGTCGGCGATGAATTCATGCATGAGGATGAGCGCCTGCAGGTTTCCGGCATCGAGGTGGCAGGAGCGCGCGTGGAAGGTGCCAATGTCAAGGAAATTAAAACGCTCTGGACCAAGAACTTTGATCAAGCGAGGGTTAGAATTTCCATAAACAGACATGGTCGCACGCGATCGCTCGAGATGCTTACAGACCTGGAAGAGGTATTCACCATTGAGAGCGAGATTGATGTAGACGGCATGCCAGTCAAAATTCATTCCATTAAAACAAAGAACAACCATGTTCGCCGGGGCACAGTTGCGGCAAGGGACGTTGTAAGGATTTACTGCACGGACACCAGGCCCATGAGAAGTTACTTCAGAAAACGATAGGTTAACCTGTTAACACTCTTGGTGCTGCGCATCCCGATTTTGCGCTATTATCATTCTGTCTTGATAAGAGCTACCACGGCGACTCCCACTATGCCTATGGCAGCCAGCAATGTGACCAGCCCGTCAACTCCGAAATCCTGTTCCGCTCCACTGATTGTGATTACGCTGTCCGCGTTCTGGGGTATGTAAACGACCACGTCGAATCCATCGGCAGTTCTGGTTGCGAAGTACGATGCCTTTTCTCCGGTGTTCCAGAGTGTCTCGCTCATGCCTGCGCCGAGATTAATTTTCTCGCCATCCAGCTTCAGCATGATATCATCGGCCGAATTGTAAGTGAGATAAGTCTCCGCAACATGAATTACCACGGCCTTTTCGACTGAATTTCCAGTTACCTGGACCTCTACCACGTCCTCGGAAGCCGCTATGGTGTACATGCCTGTATCATCAAATGAGACAACATCTTCTCCAATTGTCCAGCCAGCGTCCAGAAGGTACATTTCTGCTGCCACACGGTCCTCGGCAATCGCGCTGCCTATTACATTGTCCTGGGACGTATCTGTTCTGAATACGACCTTCGAGTCTACGGGCATTGTGAACAGCACGTCCTGGCCGTTTATGGTCGCTGTGGCACCATCCAGCATGACGAACACTCCGCCGGCATCCTCGCTTCCCACAATCACAGACGCGCCTTTCTTGAT
>JAUSPR010000165.1 GCA_030655715.1 Thermoplasmata archaeon | reverse complement strand
GGTTGGCCACGTATCGTGTATTAACATCATAATCCACAACACGAACCACTATCGCTCGTAGGTCTTCATTATTCAGTGCCATAACCCGAAATGCAATAGTACCTCTTAAGTCTTGGCGAAATAATTCGCGGATAACACAATGGAAAAAGAGGTCGTGTATAATAAACACTGCGAAACGCTTATATATAAGATGTCCTTAGCTTAAAATCCAAAATTACTAATACAATGAGGATAGCATGAAAAAGTTGGGTACCGTAAAGAACGTCATTCATGACGGAACCATACTCCTCAATACATCCGGAACCACGGTTCAGGAAATCCCTGCTCCCGGGGCTAGGGTCTATGATTCGAGAGGCATGGAAATCGGCAGGGTGGCAAGGGTCTTCGGACCTGTAAAGGAGCCCTATATCGCATTAAAACCGATAAGTGATATTGAGACTTTTGAATTGCTTGGCGCCTCAATGTATTTGGGCACGGAAGAACAGAGGAACGAGGACCGCCAGCGCGCTGTCAGGCGTTCTTCTAATCAAAGGACTGGGTACGGAGCTCGTCAAAGAACGGGACACGGACCACGCCAAAAAACAGGGTATGGTTCCCGTCCGACGACAGGACGCAATCCTCGTCCAGAGACGGGTCAGAGGAGCCGTCCAGAAACAGGCCGCTCTCCATCACCTCGAAGGGGTGAGGAGAAAAGCCGTTCTACCGGGCCAGCGAAAAAGAAGGGGGTGAACAAATGGCAAAGAAAAGAGAAGCCGCGGAAGAGGTGATGCAGTGCCCCGAATGCACAGGCAGTCACCTAGTCAGGGATTACACTCGTGGTGAGCTTGTCTGCGAAGACTGTGGACTTGTTCTTGACGAGCAGTTGATCGACCAAGGTCCTGAGTGGCGCGCATTTGATGCGGACCAGGGCGAGAAGCGGGCAAGAACCGGAGCGCCCATGACCTACACAATTCACGACAAGGGTCTGAGCACCGAGATTGGCTGGAAAAATAAGGATTCTTACGGAAAGAGTATCCCTACCAGGAACCGCGCGCAACTTTACAGGCTGAGGAAATGGCAGCGCAGGATAAGAGTTTCGAATGCCACAGAAAGAAATTTGGCTTTCGCGCTCAGCGAACTGGACAGAATGGCCTCCGGAATGGGACTGCCAAGGAACGTGAGAGAAACAGCAGCCATGGTTTACAGAAAAGCCGTGAACAAGAACTTGATCAGAGGCAGGAGTATTGAGGGCGTTGTCGCAGCCTCGCTCTATGCAGCCTGCAGGCAGTGCAATGTTCCCAGAACGCTTGATGAAATTGCCGGAGCTAGCCGTGTCGGAAGAAAGGAAATCGGCAGAACTTACAGGTTCATGACAAGAGAACTCAAGCTGAAGCTCATGCCCACTAGACCGGAAGATTACATCTCCAGGTTCTGCAGCGAACTTAAACTGAGCGGCGATGTGCAGACCAAGGCCATGGAAATTCTCAATGAGGCAGCCAAGAAAGAGCTTACATCCGGGCGCGGACCAACTGGTGTGGCAGCAGCAGCCATTTACATCTCTTCGATTCTGTGCAATGCACGCAGGACCCAGAGGGAAGTGGCTGATGTTGCGGGCGTTACGGAAGTTACCATCCGGAACCGATACAAGGAACTGACAGAACGCCTCGGAATCGAGATACAGCTTTAACCTAGAATGTGCCGCCCCAGGGCGGCACCTACTTTCATTTTGTTTTTCAGAATGTTTTCTCCGAATGCTTATTATCTTTCTAATCAATGCCATCGCGATGCTGCCCGAAATTATTCTCGAACCCGGCGCACTTCAATGCCTTTGCGCCTCGGCCATGGAAACTTACCACCGGGAGAGCGGTGGTTTTCTCATGGGAAAGATGGTAACCAGGACAGTGAGAAAAAGGCCAAAGAAGATGCTGCTGATTACTGCTGTTTACCCCCAGCAAACCGCAAGGAGGGGGTATGCATCCATATCAGACGGCAATATGAAGGCGGGATGGCGGGCGCGAGTTTTGCTCTACACGCTCAGCGGGTTGAAAGGCGTCGAACTCGTTGGCGGATACCACACCCACCCACATGATGCATGCGAGCTTTCCAAAAGCGACCTGAACTACCTGTACGAAGAAGTGAGATATCACAAAGGCAGGGAAGGATTTGCTGTCATGGACAAGTGGCTGGAGATAGTTGTCAGCATCGAAAAGAGGCGCTATATCACAAAGTATTCGGAGGAGCCGTTCCATTCCTGGCACCTGCACAAGAGAAAGCTGGAGGGCATTGTGGCGGCCGATTCCGGAACTGGATATCATTTCACTGTCGGTGCTTTCTGGGTCTCAAAGCTGGACAAGGAACCAAAAAGTGAATTTTTTGGGCTTGGAAAGAAAAAGCTCATCAAAGAGGTAAAGGTTCATGCGCCTGTTTAGACCATGCACCTAAGTTATCAAAGCAGTTTGGCCAAAGAAATATCCTTGCATTTCAGGGAAGCTATTCCTTAAATCATTCCACCATTAGATGATTCATGAACTTGTAATGTTCCTTGATTTTCTCTATCTTCTGGTCAAGAATATGAATGCGCTTCAATGACCTGTAAACCATGTACCCGCCAATCCCTGCCAGTGCAGCGCAGAGGGAGTAGACAACAATCAGCAGAACGCCGACCTTTGAAAACTCATAGAAGTTTGAGGTGGCAATGAGAACAGTGAGCACGGAAAATGGGAGGGAGAAAACCGCGATGCCAGTCCGGAGCATGGCAAGGGAGGCCATCTTCTCGGAAAGGAGCAGCTCGACCTTGGAAATAACCAGGGATTTATCTATTTCGGGCACATTAACCCAGATAGCAGAATTTTATTTAACACTTTCTAGCTTTCC
Source organism: Thermoplasmata archaeon (assembly GCA_030655715.1). GTDB lineage: Archaea > Thermoplasmatota > Thermoplasmata > SG8-5 > SG8-5 > UBA147. The sequence continues at coordinate 5,782 of JAUSPR010000165.1, read as the reverse complement.
GTTGAGATGAATTTTTGTCTTTCCTGTGATACGAACATCATACCATTTACCCAATTCATGCTCACCTTCGATTATCACTGGCCTGTATTCCACAGTCCTGAGAAGTGTGCTCCCTGGCATACGATGCTCCGTTGCCAGTGCTTTGACATACTTGCCTCGTATATCTTCATAATTCATCCGGGTGATATCAAACCTCAGAGCTGAAATTATCTTGGAACGCTCTTTGATTACCCATCCTGGAATTTTGGGATTCATGGCTTGGGCTTCGGTATCTGGTCTTGATGAAAATCTGGTTATGTTGATTATGTCTGGCCGGATTTGTTTCATCAAATCAATACTCTTCTCGAAATCTTCTTGGGTTTCTCCGGGGAAGCCGATGATTATATCGGTGGACAATGCCAGCCCGGGAAATTTCTCCCTGAGCGCACCAATCAGGGCAATAAAATCGCAGATTGTGTGGCGCCGACCCATTTTTTCGAGAATTGTATCACTCCCAGACTGAACTGGCAGATGAAAAAACTTGAAAACCCTCGGGCTTTCAAACGCTCTAATAATCATGTCCCGATTTGCAATAGCCCCAGATGGATTCATCATGCCAATGCGCATCATGTAATCTCCTTCAATGGTTTCAAGAGTTTTTACCAGCATATCCAAATCAAGATCCAAATCCCGTCCATAAATGGCTGTGTCCTGGGCACAAATCTGGATTTCCGCTGCCCCGCCAGCAACGAGTTTCTGCATTCTTTTAAGAATAATAACCGGAGTTTTACTGCGCAAACCGCCTCTTGCATTCTTGGTGGCGCAGTAAGCACATGAGCCAAGGCATCCGGTCGCAATGGGCAGAATACCGATTGATTGATTTCTTTTTACATCCTTGGCTTCAAGCTCAGGATGGCAAAAATGCTCCTTGGCTTTCATGTGCTCGGCAGGTCCGAAAACAAGTGCGCGCGGCGCGGCCTTTCTAATCTTCTCCGGATTAATGTTGGGAAGGCAACCGCAAACGAAAAGCCTTTTTTCCGGAGTCTTGGCAAATTCCTTTATCCTTTTCAGCATTTTTCTTTCAGTGGTTTCGATAACGCCGCATGTGAATATGGCAAATACTTCGGCATCTTCCATGTCCCTGGCAAGTTCATTACCCAAGCCAAGCAGAGAGTCGATGAACTCCTCGGCCTCGCCGCGGTTCATGCTGCACCCATATGCCTCTACCAGAACCTTCATGAACATTCGGATGTTGGCCAGATATTTATGCCTTGTTAATACCGACATTCATAGTTGGTGTTGGAGATTTCTAGAACAACCTTGGGACTGGAAATTGTTGGTTCCGTGACCAAATGCTTAATGAAGTAGTACGAATTTATCGACCCAACAGGGTGATTTCATGAAACAGAAAGAGAGCATTAACCCAAATTTAAAGGCATTGGGAGAATCTGCCACACTGGCAATGAGCGAGAGAGTCAGGGCAATGACCAAACAGGGACTGGAAATTTTCAATCTCGGAATCGGCGAGTCCCCATTCCCTGTTCCAAATTTCATAGTGGAGTCACTGAAGACACATGCCCAGGAGAGGTCCTATCTTCCTGTGAAAGGGCTTCCTGAACTTCGGAATGCGGTATCGGCCTACCACAAGAGGCAAGACGGCATTGATTTCAAGCCAGACAATATTCTTATTGGCCCAGGCACGAAAATTCTGATGTATCTACTTCAGCTCTCGCACGACAGTGAATTGGTGGTACCGAGTCCATGTTGGGTTTCATATGTCCCGCAGGCTAACCTTTTGGGCAAGAAAGTACAGCTCATCCAAACCTCTTTCGAGGATAAATGGCACCTGAGCGCAGATAAGCTGGCTGAGGCCTGTGAGACCGACCCTTCAAAGCCAAGATTGCTGGTTCTCAACTACCCGGGTAATCCGGACGGTGGAACATACTCTGAAGAGGAGTTGAAAGCCATTGCCGAGGTCGCGAGAAAGTATGAGATGGTACTGCTCTCTGACGAGATATACGGAGAAATGCACCATAAGGGCCAGCATGTCTCAATTTCCAAATTTTATCCCGAAGGGACCATAATCAGTTCTGGACTTTCAAAATGGGCCGCAGCTGGCGGTTGGCGCCTCGGGACATTCGCTTTCCCTGAAGAGCTCGGATGGCTGCTAGGGCCCATGACCAAGGCTGCTGGACAGACTTATTCTTCCGTAGCCAGCCCGATACAGTGGGCCGGCGTTACCGCGTTCAACGGTGGGACAGAGCTTGACAATTATCTGATACATACCAGGCGAATTTTGAAGAAATTGAGTGCCAACTGCGCGAACATGCTCAGGGAATCCGGCGCCCGCATCCACCAATCAGAAGGTGCGTTCTACCTGTTCCCGGATTTTACCCCGTTCGCAGAAAACCTGGCAAAGCGCGGAATCAGGTCAGGAAAAGAGCTTGGCGAGGCCATACTCAATGAAACGCATGTCGCGACAATTCCGGGCGTGAGTTTCTTCAGGCCGGCTGAAGAGCTAACACTGCGCATGTCATACACGAATTTCGATGGGACTAAAGCCATGAAGGCCAGCGAGGCCATTCCCATTGACCAGGCACTGCCAGATAGTTTCCTTGAAGAATACTGCGGCAAGACACTGGAAGCCACAAGAAAGATTTGCGACTTTGTGACCAAGACATAATTGACAAGCTTTAAATCTCTCGAAAACATATATCCAACCGATAACTATGACTCAAGACGCTAAACTGGCTCAACGTGAGGCAAAACAGTCCGTAAAGAACGCAAAAAACAATCAGAAAATGGCAAACAACCAGGCAAAAGGAGCAAAGCTTCGCGCCAAGGCCGCAAAGGTTGATGCAAAGGCCCAGAAAAAGGAAATGGAACTGAGCAAGCTTCGCTCCAAGGCCAGACAATTAAGGGACAAGGCCGACAAAGCCGAAGGCCGAAGGTAAGCGTTCGGTAAGGTGACCTTTGCCCCCGATTCCAGTATTTTATAGTGATGAACTCGTTAAATTTGACTTTGGCCAGTGACATCCTTTCACCGTAACAAGGTTCAAAACATTCATGAGTTTGCTGAAGAAAGCAGATATTCTAAAATATTGTGAATTAATCGAACCCGTTCCTGCAAAGGACGAAGACCTGCTGCTTGCCCATACACCAGAATATCTTGCCCTGGTAAAGAAAACACGTGAAATAGGCGGCTGGTTGAACATAGACACGCCAGTAACTGCAGGCGCAGACGATGCTCAAAAATTGATTACAGGTTCTGCGCTTCAAGCCATAGAACTCTTACACGAGAAGAAGTCAAAAATCGCTCACACATTCGGAGGATTTCACCATGCTAGCAAGGACAATGGCGAAGGATTTTGTATTTACAATGACGTGGCAGTGGCAGGAAGGGCTTTGACCGAGCGCCATGGCCTGAAAAGAGTCATGATTCTGGACTCTGATGCGCATCAAGGCAACGGTACCATGGACATATTCCTGAATGACCCAAGGGTACTGTTCGTGTCCATACACCAGGACCCGAGAACCATATACCCGGGAAAGGGATTTGTCTGGGAGACTGGTGAGGGCGAAGGCGAGGGTTATACCGTCAACATTCCGATGCCGCCTTTCTCCGGGAATGCACAATACGCCCAGGCCTTCGATACAATAATTGAACCGCTGGCCAGGGCATTCAAACCAGAATTCTTCATCCGGAACGGTGGTTCAGATCCGTTCTTCGGGGATGAGCTGACAATGCTCGGCCTGGATTTGGACGGGCTAGCAATGGTGTCACGCCGAACCCGCGATTTGGCTTTGCAAACTTCTGGAAACCTGCTGGACATGACAGTAAGCGGTTATGGTGAGTGGGTGGAATATGGCTGGCTGGCACAGTTCTGCGGTTGTGAGGCACTTGATACGGATTACAAGGCATTCTCACCAAAGCAGCCCAGAAGGTCGCCTCCATCGACAGAGGAGACACTGACACGGGCAACAGCCAGCATGCTGGACTCATTGCAGAGGGAATTGAGAAAAACCTGGAACATCTTTTAAATTTCGATGGATACAATATATATACTAACATTTATAAGCAGTAATAGATATATACCCTCTAGGATGGGATGCAATAGCCATGGATTATCATGACGAGACAATAGAGGACTCCAGCACGTATTACAGTGAAGAAGCTGGACAGCAAGAGGATACTTCGGGAATAGTTGGCATAATCTATGGAGATGTTGGAACAAACGAGCTGAAATGCAGTGTTACGGCCCCCTTGCAAAAGGGTGAATATGTTCAGATTCCCCATGAGGAAGTGGGCATGGTCCTGGGCCAGGTTGACAGCATGGAGCGCAAGACCGACCTATCGGATGACAAGGCGCTTTTAATGTCCCAGGGCGAGATGATGGACATCAAAGAAAAGGTGCTGGCCAAGATAAGTATTCTTGGATATCGGGACGAGCGCGGCCTGTTGCAGAATCCGAATGTTCCATTCAAGGCCGGTTCACCAGTCATGCGCGCATCCGAAGATTTGATAATCAATGTTATCGGAATCAAGCATAACGAGAAAACAGGCGCATATATCGGAATGCTCATGGGCCATGATATCAAGATACATCTGGATATCAATGATATGGTTTCAAAGCATGTCAGCATTCTGGCAAAGACCGGTGGTGGTAAAAGTTATATCACTGGCGTTTTGGTTGAAGAATTGCTAAAGCATGATGTCACTGTAATGATCATTGACCCACACGGAGAATATAGTTCAGTCAGGGATCCGGGTACAAGTTCCGAATTCAATTCTGCTTTCGGCGTTACCCCCAGGGGCTATCCAGACCAGATCATCGAGTTCTCGGCTAACACGAAAATCAACAAGGATGCAAAACCACTGAGATTCACAATGTCAAATCTTGAGGCACGGGACATATTGGCACTCACCAAGGTGAAGAATATCAGGCAAGCTTTGCCTGCACTGAAAAAAGTCCTTGAAATGATAAAGGCCAACAAGCCAACATTTTCCTTGAAAGACGTGATCAGGACCATCGAGGCACAGGAAGACAGCAATAATGCCCAGCTAATTCAGGAATTGAACTATCTAGATGAAATTCAGATATTTGCAGAACGAGGGACCAAGCTCGATGAACTTGTTCAAAAGGGAAAGATGACTATCCTCAATATGAAAGGCACCGAACCTGACATCGCAGAGCTCATTGTTAACCGTGTGACCACTTCACTTTTCGAGATGCGGAAGATAAACGCTATCCCACCAATGCTGCTTGTTGTTGACGAAGCAGTAAATTACTGCCCGCAGCAGGGCACAACCGCCTGCTCCAAGATCATGAGAACGATAGCGGCCGAGGGCAGGAAGTTCGGACTTGGAATGGTGATTATCACCCAAAGGGCAGCAAAAATCGATAAGAACGTGCTGAGCCAATGCGGTACACAGATAATTTTGAAAATTACCAACCCACTTGACCTGAAGGCTGTTATATCATCTGTTGAAGGATTGACCACTGGCACGACAGAAGAAATACAGCAATTGCCACTGGGCATAGCCATTGTTTGTGGCGCTGGATTGCAGGTCCCGCTCTTTGTCAGAGTGAGACCCAGGGAATCAAGGCACGGCGGCGAGACTGTCAAGATAATCGAGGATTGAGCGGGGAAAGGTTTATTCTGCCCGGGCGCAATGTACATCAAGTGAGTTTATGGCAGGGAAGGATTATCAATGTAAACTACCAGCCCCTAAAGTGACTGGCGTTTCTAGCCAGGCTGGAAATTTACATGTGTAGGCCATGCACCTGAATTCTCAAAGCCG
>JAUSPR010000161.1 GCA_030655715.1 Thermoplasmata archaeon | reverse complement strand
CGATGACATTCGTTGGCTGACTCGAAGGCTGGAGAATATCAGAGAGCAGCAAAAAACAGAGCCTGATAGAGTGAAGAAAAGATTCGAGTTGAAGGGTCAAAATATCTACCCGCTAGGCATAGTTTATCTTTTGCCAGAAAGTTACCTGGAGGCGAAAAAATGAAATCTATTGCCAGGAGCCCAGGTCATGACTGGATGTCGTTAGTGGATATGTCCGGCGTCATGGTCAGCGAGCCGGTTCTGCACACATTCTTTCCCGAGGGGCCAAAGCCAGCAAACGAGTATGTTGTGAGGCAACTGGAGAGGGCTTGGCGCGGGTATCAGATTCGAGCTGATGAAGGAACAGCAGACGCAAAATCTAGATGGATGAACTTCGTTTATGACGTTGTTTTGGAAATTCCGAGAGAAAACTGGAAGATTAGTAACGATGTTCCTGATTCTTGCGTTGCAGACCTACAGACCTATGATCAAAAGCTGGTACCAAACAGAGTAATGGTGAAGGACGGGGTTGCGCTTCTTTCAGTTCTGGAATATTTTAATGGCCAGGATCTCACAAAGGTGGAGACCAAAACCGGGAAATGGAAGGCATCACCACTGACCAAGATTGACAGACTGCTGAGAGAAACAAAGGTCCAGTTCGGTTTACTGACCAACGGGCGCGAGATTATACGGGTTCACTGACCGCCAGGCCTGACAACTTCGACCATAACCTGGACGGCCCAGACCTGGGTGGACGATACTAGTACGCTTGCGGGATTCATCATGCTGGCAGGGAAAGAGCGGTTCTTAGGAAAGGACAATCTCTCAATGCTGGTCCAGGAGAGCCAGAAGCGGCAAGTCGATGTAACTGACCAATTGGGCGAGCAAGTCAAGGATGCGCTGGATGCTTTCGTCAGGGCAACCAATCGGTATGATAAGGCCATGAAAGGCAAGCCCCTGAAAGGAATGTCTGAGTTCGAGATTTACGAGATGTCGCTATCCGTTATGATGAGATTGGTGTTTCTTCTTTATGCAGAGGAAAACCGACTTCTGCCACATGGACACTTCTTCTACGACCAGGCATACGGAGTAACGCATCTTTGGACAGAATTAGACCGGAACAAGGAGCAGCTTGCTGAGAACAAGGACGCATGGCAACGTCTGCTCTCGACATTCAGGTTAATCTATTACGGATGCAAGCACCCGGACTTCAATATGAGGGCCTACGGCGGCCACATGTTCGAGCCCACGAGGTTTCCGGCACTGGAACAACTGCAACTTGACAACAAAACGATACACGAGATAATCAGGAAACTCCTGTTCAGCAGGGCGAAAGTAGGCAAGGAGATTGTCAATCAAAGAGTAAGTTACCGAACCCTGGACATTGAGCAGTTGGGCAGCGTTTATGAAGGTTTAATGGAGTACAAGGTCAAGAGAGCCAGCGAAATATTAGTTACATTCAAAGGCAAAACCCAGGAAATCAGGCCGCTCTCCGAGGTCGCCGAAGTCGAGGAATATGCGGAAAAGGAGCTAACAGACTACCTCAAAAACATCACTGGCTTCACTGACAACAAAATAAAGAAACATTTGATTGCTGGTGAGGAAATTGTGGAAGATGATTCTCTTGATGTTTCCTTAATTGAGGATGTAGATATTATCGACACCCTGGATACTGAAACTGCACCCCCAGAGATATCCGAGGAAACACCGCAGTTCCAGGTACAAAGTAAAACCGAGAAAATTCTGCCTTTCATCAACCTAGACAAAGTGATTGCCGAGGGCGACCTTTACCTCACCAGAGAAGGCAGCGCCCGCAAGGGCTCGGGTTCATACTACACGCCAAAACAGCTCACCAGCTTCCTTGTCAAAGAAGCGCTGGAGCCGCTCACCCACAACGAGGATAAGACTATTAAAAAACCAAAGGAAATTTTGGAACTCAAGGTCTGCGACCCGGCCATGGGCTCGGGCGCGTTCCTGGTCCAGGCGATTCGGTATCTTTCCGAGAGACTGGTAGAAAGCTGGGACCACGAGGCAACGCAGACCGAGAAGAGAATCACGATTCCATACGGCTTACCGTTGAACGGAGATCTGGACCAACAGATTCTCCCGGAAGACAGAGAGGAGGCATTGACCTGGGCAAAGAGGTTCGTAGTACAGAACTGCATTTACGGAGTTGATTTGAATCCGTTAGCAGTCGAACTGGCAAAGATGTCGTTATGGCTGGCAACATTGTCGAAAGACAGGCCGTTCACCTTTCTGGACCATCGGCTCAGGTGCGGTAACAGCCTTATAGGGGCAGAATTCGACAAGCTGGCTTCAGTACCATCTGAACCCCTATGGAAAGCAGATAAAAAAGTCAATGATAGAGCTTTGGAAAAAATCATGCCATTCACAGAATTCCAGATCAATAATCTTGTAAGGAGCATCATAACAGGCAGAAAAGACCTTTCCAAGAACGAGCAGAGCATCCTGGACGTTCAGGAGAAGGAGCAACTTATCGGCAAGATGGAGGAGGAGGGCAGCAATTATGATAAAATCAAGGATTTGTGCGACCTTTGGTGCAGTGTCTGGTTCTGGCCATATGAAGAGCAGGCCAAGAAATCCACGGCCACGCTGGATGAATTTGGAGGTAACGGAGTCGCTGCCACAGAATCCGCCGAAACAATACCGCCGCCACACACAACTAGATACCACCAGGTAATCCGATATCTGGCAACTGGTCACGCCGATATGGACGAGGAAGTCTGCAAGAAAATAGTCGATACATCCCATGAGGTTGCCAAAGAGCAGAGGTTCTTCCACTGGGAACTTGAATTTCCAGAAATATTCAGAGGTGTGGATGGGGGAGAAAAGGAGAATCCGGGGTTCGATGCCATGGTGGGGAATCCACCGTGGGAAATCGTGAAGCCAAATAGCCAGGAATTTTTCTCGGCATACGACCCAGATTTCCGAAGCTACGTTAAGCAGAAAGCAAAAAAGGCTATGAAAGAGCTATTGGGAGACACTGGGATTCTACAAAGATGGATTAAACATTCTAGAAGTATGGAACAACAAAGTGTGTTTTACAGAAAATCAGGAATATATCCACATCTTGGAGGAGGAGATATCAACCTCTACAAGAACTTCCTAGAACGGTTCTACCAAAGAATTAATTTTGGAGGTTATGAATCTATAATAGTGCCATCCGGTATTTACATGGACAAGGGAACCGCACCCCTGAGAAAATTATTCCTGGGTAAATCACAAATCAAGTACCTCGTCTGCTTTGAGAACAGAAACAAGATATTCCCTATTGATAGCCGTTTCAAGTTCGTCCTCTTCACGACCCAAAAAGGCGACTTGACTGATACATTCAGAGCCGGGTTCATGCTCCACGATACCGATGTGTTAAACGATCTCATACGTCTTCGGTTAAGGATGCTGGCTCAAGTATGAGTTGAGTCCGTTATTCACTCCTTTTTTCTTTCTCACGATAGATATTTCTCTTTGATGCAACAAAACTAACCAGCATGAGCG